>JANJTG010000472.1 GCA_024711265.1 Bdellovibrio sp.
AAACTGGGGCGAGTTGGATTATCTTGTGATTGATCTTCCCCCTGGCACTGGCGACATTCAACTGACTCTGGCGCAGAAAGTTCCGGTGGCAGGTGCTGTGGTCGTCTCCACTCCGCAAAATGTCGCCTTGATCGACGTCAAAAAAGCCGTCGATATGTTTGAACGCGTGAACGTGCCTTTGTTGGGTATGATCGAAAACATGGCCTACATGATCAATCCCGCCAACGGTGAAAAAATGCAGCTCTTCCCTAAGGGAGAAATGGATTCCTACGCTCAAGCCAAGGGCATCAAAAAAATCGGCGAAGTGCCTTTCAACCCCTCTGTGGGGCTTGCTTGCGAAGCGGGAATTCCCATCGTCGAAGCCAATAGCAACGGCGCCGAAGCGCAAGAGTTCATGAAGATCGCCGATCGCATCCGCGAAATTCTTCCTTAATCCAAAATTCATCGTTCTGAAGCGCCGAAGGCGCTTCAGAAAATCTCGCTCCTGAACACGGATCTCGTTTCACCTTTAAACAAATCCCTGCGCCTTTTCTCGAAGAGAAACACATTTCCGACGTATTTTGAGAATCGAAAGTGCCCCCCTTGAAAATAAAACTTTGGTCGAGCTATCCTGAAAGAGTTGAAACCACAAGGCTCGTGAGACTTGCTCTACGGCAGGTGAACGCTTAGTCGGGCCAGCGAAGGAGGACACAGATGAAAAATCGTATACACGATCATCATGATGAACCACCGAAGTGACGTGCGAGTCACCAGGATTGCTACCCAGAGGTTTTGAGTTCAGGCCTCTCTAAAGAATGATGAACAGGTTGGATCTATCAAGAATAACTCAAAGGAGGTTCCTAGGGTTATACTCGTTAGGATTTAGATCCTTCCTTTGCCTCAAGGCAAACCGTCGGAAACGGCGGGACGCAAAGCTAGAGGGGTGTCGGTGCGAGCCACGCCAGCCAGCTGCCAAAGGTGAGTCACCTGAGGAATCAGAGGTGTGCATATGGAAGGAACAATTACATACAAGGATTGGTTTCATTCCCCTTAGCTTGCGAGTTATCACTGACGATTCCTCGCAGGCACTTTTAATTTCTGCAGGTCTCTTCTTCCCTCTGAAAATCTGAATATTTCCATTACAATTATCACATTTTTACATCCCCTGGGCGGACTTATTGTTAATTCCGAGGCAGACCATTGCGTAAAGGCATAACGATTAGGTATGCTGGGCCCGCTGAGGTCCGTATGGAATTTAACACATTAGAAAAACAGAATCAGACTTGTCCCCAACGACGTGAAGAGTTTAAATGGCTCACTCAAAAAATCTGCGCGCTCTTTGCGACAGAGGGAGTTCGTTGTCAGGCTTATCGTCCTGGGGCTCCACATTTTTCTAATCTCCCTCAGAACAAACAAGACGAGGTCCTTGAGTATCTCCGGTTTTATCTTGAACTCTGCATGGGACAGATTGCCGCCGGGGATCGCTTAAGCGACAACTTGAGTTTCACTTGGCGTGCTCTTAAACGTTTGGGTTTTGTACCTCGCTCAGATTTATTCAATCACCTCACCGACGAAGATGTGATCGAGATCTACAATAGCGATAACAGACAGCTCTTTAGAAATCTCCGTTTCTTTGATCACTGCTCTTACACACTGGAAGAACTCTGCACCTTGGAATGGTGGGCTCTTTTTGAACGGGATCAAAAAATCACCATGAAGCTTTTTGAAACCGCAGAAAAAATATTCCGTGGGGAAATCACGGAAACCGTCATCCCCACCGATATTGAGCCCCATATCATCAAGGAAACTCAGTCTCTTGAATGCAATTCCATGCTCTATCATGTCCGCTGCGCA
>JANJTG010000206.1 GCA_024711265.1 Bdellovibrio sp.
ACCTTTGATGGCGATCGAACTCAAGATGTCCGCCCCTGTACTATAGAGAAACGAAGCCTCAGGGCCTTCCAGCTTCATGTTATCGTAACTCATACGAACGGATCCCAAAAATCGGGCTTCTCGGCTTTTGCCACTAAACTCCGCCCCGTCCGCGACAATCTCAAAACTCTTTCCGGCGTTTTCAGGCTTCTGTGCCGTGATTTTTTCTTGAATCAACATCTTAGACTGATCCACCAAAACCTTCATACGGCGTCCCTTAAGGAAAAGTCCCTCACCAGAACTGTCACGAGGACCTTTCATAAGAACCTCTTCAGGGCTCTCAATCAGTCTTGTCTTGGAAGAATAATATATCGATGGAGTCTGAAAAACATATCCATTCTCAGAACGAGTCACAACATTTCCAATCACGCTCAGATCTTTGGATTTGGAATCAATCGTTCCCGAATCTCCCGTGACAGTGAACTCTACTTTTTCTTTATTATAGAAATAAACCTTAACCTGCTTAAGCTTCCAGGTCCCCGCCGCCTGACTGCCTTCGGCTGAAACTGAAAAAAGCTCCCAGTCGCGACTGCCCTGCTGACTTTCGACGAGATGAACACCTTGCATCTTTTGTTCTGCTAAGCTTTTGGGCTCTTCCGGCTTCTCGCCGCGACGAAGGCGTTCGCTTTGAGCTTCTATTCTTGCTCGCACCTCTGCGTCGTCCTCATGCTCCAAGCGAGAAGGAAATACAATAAGAACTTCGACAAACAACAGGACGAGAAGCGCTACAAAAATGAAGTTCTTAAATTTAGCCATATTTGTTTAAGTATGCACTCCGCAGTGACGGAGTCGACTGCGCAGTCCGGTTAAAGTTAACGTCCTGCGCATCATATCGGATCTTTAGTTGGATGTCGAATCCTGTGGAAGTTTAGTCACCGCGAAATTAATCTCTCCGGCCCCAGCTTCCGTGATCGTGAAAAGTACTTTTTTAATAGTCAGAAAGTCGACGCCTTTGTCGGCCTGAATCGTCACCTTACTCCAGGCATTAGGATCTTCTTCCGTCTCACCCCGAGTGGACTCAACCACATCGCGAATTTTATTCTGCAACTTACTTTCTTGCTCGGCTTTGGATTTCGCTAAAGCTTCCTGCAACTGGCTCTTCAAGTTCTGAATATTCCAGTCTTCCGCCGCTTTGACTTCATCAAAAGTTGCAACGGGATCTTTATCCAAAAGAATCTCTTTATTGGAAATCGTGACCACGTGGGCGGGTTTTAACTCTCGCACACTGGTCGCCTTAGGAAGAACCACTTCTTTGGGAATATAAAGAATCTCCCCCGTCGCGTTGTAGTTTTGCAAAAGGAAGATAACCAGCACCGTGAACATATCCACCATCGCCGTCAAAGACAGCAAGGCCGTCACGTCACGCTTCCCTTTACGTTTGCTCAAGATATTATGATAACGGTGTCTTTCACCAGGTCTAAAGATGGCCATCAGTTCGGCCCTCCTGTCGCAACGGAAATCGCTGAAAATCCTGCCGATAGACAGTTATCCATTGCTTTGATGAGCTGTTCATAAGGAATGGCATCGGCAACGCTGACCACCGCATCCACCTTTTCAGGGTATAGCTGTTTCACACGCTGCAGTTGCGCGACAAGACCGGCTTCATCAAACTGTTCATTCACCATAGGAAGACTGATCACTTGTCTCCCAACAGTTAAGACATAACCCATCTCTTTCACGTCCACCTTCAATACGACATCCGCATTGGGAGGAGGAGTGGGCGCGGGTTGAGTGTCAGACTTCTTCCCATACAGGGAACTACCAATTTGAATCATAGACACTTGGGTCCAAACGGCAGTGATCAGCAAGAACGTGATGAGAACGCTCATCAAGTCGATGAAAGGCACGAGGTTCAACTCGATATTCTTCTTTCTGCCGCTGGATTCGCCACTATCTATGTGAGCCATAGAAAACCTCTAATCTTGCCTGTTAGTCTTTAATCTTTTCTCTATTTGCAACAACCAGATTCAAAAGACTCATGCTTGTCTCAACAACTTCATTCTCTGTTTTCTGAATGCGATGTTGGAACAAACCGTAAGCAACGATAGAAACGATCGCCACCAAAAGACCAAACGCCGTACAATTCAATGCATGCGAAATACCTTTGGAAAGCTCAAGAGCTTTTGTTGCCGGGTCGGCCGCTGCCACCGCACGGAATGATCCGATCATACCAATGATGGTTCCAAGAAGACCTGCCAAAACGGCCACGTTACCAAAAACTGCAAGGAAGGACACCCATCCTTCAACTTTAGGCATTTCTCTCATCACCGCGGCATCCATGGCGACTTGGACTTCTTCGTCAGGACGTTTATTCATCGCCTGAACAAGTCCGGCCTTAACCGTATTTGTCAAAGGAGCGGGACGGGCATCACAGTAACTGATGGCCTGGCGTAAGTCGCCGGAAACCACCATTCTGAAGATTTGGTCTGTGAATTCTTTTTTATCCACTGCAAGGTTTTTCATTTTCATCATTCTTTCCACGATCACAAATAACGCCAAGATGGCGATAACTGCGATCACGTACATGACGAAACCACCTTCAGCGAAAGCGCGCTGGATGAAATTCATGTTGTCTGCTGTAACTGTTGGGTTCACGGGAACTCCTCCTTAAAATTTCTCCTCCGGGTTTGCCGGAGTTTATAAAAAAAACTAATTAGCCTGGTTTAACACAAAGGGATACGCCTGCACTTCGGCCACAAGACCTGGTGGAGGCTCTGGGAAAGTCCAACTTGCCAAACGATCGCGAATGCAATTTTCAACCTGAGCATTGCCCAAAGAAGAACTCTTCACCTTCACGTTACGCGCTTGCCCTTTTTCAATAATCTCCCAGCCTAAAACAATTTTACCTTCAAGCTTACGCCCTTTTTCCATGGTGTTCAGGGCTCGCTCATAACAACTCTTCACTTCATGAAGCTTGGCACGGATCACACGGCGAATCGCTTCCTTGTCAATCGTTCCATCAAAAGACTCTTCAAAACCACCGCCTTCAATAGCCACTGTGGTTTTGTTACCAAATCCATCAGACGCTCCGTAAGCAGATTGTCCCGATCCCCGGCCCTTGGTTCCAATTCCTGCAATCCCTTGAGTCGCAGTTCCTTTTCCGCCAGCACCGGCGTCCTTAAATTTAGAACCCAAATCATCACCCGCACGATCTTCGTTGAATCCGGAAGTTCCTGTCGCCCTATCCGCCATTCCCAGAACCTCACCGGCTCCCGAATAAGCTCTGTCGATATTGGCGCGGCTTCCCCCGCCCCCGAAGGCACTAAAGAGCCCCACTTTCGAAAGGTCTTTATTCGAAGACTGAGCATTCGCCCCTTCCGTCTGACCTGTCTTAATAGCTCCTCCCTGACGAGTGGAGGTGAATTTTTTCGTACGATCTTTAGCATTGGGTTTGGGAGCCACTTCACTAGCTCGGGCAGCCACTTGATTGGTGGCAGCCTTTTGCCCCTGTTGTCCTTTTTTCTGCGCATCCTTGTTTTGATCCGCGACCACCACCTTTTGAGGAGGCGTTGGCGTTGGAGTCGGTTGCGCCACGGGAGGCGGAGTCGGAGGAGGAGGCGTTGGCACTGGAGATGCCGCCGGTGGTGGCTTGTTGAACACCACTTGCGCGATACGCTGCACTTCCTCTTGTTTATTTTCCTGCCAGTCCTTAGGAATTGTCGCTGAAATATAGAGCGCCAGCAATGACACTATTACCAACGACATCACCAAGCCCGTCATCTCAGAGCCTGACAACATCATCGGAAGCATCGGCACCGAAGGTGCTTGAGGCGAGAAACGAATATACAAAGTGATACTGCCACCCGGCAACGTCACACAAAGCATTTCATTTTGATCGACGCGAACGTGGTAGCCTTGGCCTCCACGTTGGGCTTTTCCGTTGCGAGCCAAATCGTCAACAGGCTGAAGGCCCGCCGCCGAAACTAATTCCACATTCATTTCAGCGGTGGTGTTCACCTTAAGTCCGCCAGCCATTTCTAAAATGGGATATCCGCGAGGCACCAATCCATCCGGAAGAGCGATTTGCAAATCCCCCCCCGTGTTAACACGAATGGTTTTGTTACCTTTGAAGTGGTAGGTGGTCAGAATTCGTTCTTTCCACGCAACGATCACCTCAACCGTGGTTCCCTTGCCAGGCTTCAAATAAGTTCTAAGATCTTGCACATCACTCGGAGGTGCAAAAGTTTTCGTCTTTTTAGGTTTCTTATAAAAATTGCGATCTTTACGGATCTCAGGTCGCACTGGTGCCGCTGTAATCACCGGCTTGTCTTCCACCTTGGGAACTTCCACCGGAATTGCAGGTGTCACCTTAATCTCTTCACTCTTCACCACAGCCGCAGGAGGCATAGGCGCTGGCGTCGTCTTTTTTGTTTCAACGGGCGCAGCGGGGGTCACCGACGGACTGACTGTTGTCACTCCCGGAGTCACTTTGGGTTTCGGAACTCCAACGAAGAAGGCAATTTTAAAAGGTCCTACTTCGACCTCATCCCCAGATGAAATCAATTCATCAAGAACTGCTTGTCCATTCTTAAAGGTTCCTGAAGAGGAACCCAAATCACAAATATAGTAACCATTATCGCGCAGCTCAATAAGACAGTGAATCGGCGAAACCTGATCGGAATCGAGATCCAAATGCACTTCGGCATTGTGTCCAACCACGATCTGATCTTGATCGAACTGTTTAACACCGACGAGCTGATTATTTTTAAAAATTCTAAATATTAAAGGCGCTCTCAATTACCACCCCGAACCCGCTGTATGTCCTCTGTTGTTCTTCTCATCTCGGGTAAAAAGTTTTCTCTTAATTTAATTAATCTTTTGTAGTTGAAGTTCTTCTTTTGAAAAAGATAGAACAATTCCGGTTTTTGCGTTGCCCCTTCGACCAATTCATCTTCGAAATTCAACGTCGCTTTTCGTTCCTTCTTTGTCGTGGTCACAGTCGTGGTCGTCGAGGAAGTGCGATCTGATTGCGCAAAGCTCTGGTCAAACGAACAGATCATTGCCACAAGAATTGAAATTTGGATTACATATCGCAACATAGCACTCACCCGATCCTTCACTCTATTTTAAACCAGCTTTCGCCTTATTTTCCAAAGCAATAATTTTATTGCGAGTATCTGCAGGCCCACCTACAAACTTTAGTCTATTAATTAGGTCCAAACCCTCTTGGTATTTACCCAAATGATCTACCAACAGTGTTGCATAATTATATAAAGCTTCCTTATTGTTCGCATTGTCTTTCAAGATCGTCTTGTAAAGATCCTCCGCTCGATCGAACTTGCGGTGGGCCGTCAAGGCGATGGCAAAATTATTTAGAACTCGCGAATCACGAACGCCCCGCTTGTAAGCGGTCTCAAGAACAATCTGAGCTTTTCCATAATCTTTTTCTTGGACGTAGATCGCACCCAAATTGGAGGCGGCTACCGCTTCATCATTATTGATATCCAAAGCCTTGCGGAAAGACTTAATAGCATCACGTCTTTCCCCTTGCGCCAACTGAACGATACCCAAGTTTGAATAGAGTTCCGCCATCTTGGGGCTTGCTGCGATGGCTTTATTCAAAAGATAACGGCAAAGATCAAATCGACCTCGCTTATAGTGATACATCGCCAAAGCATTTAACGCCTTCGTGTCGTTCGGAGATTGAGTCAGAATATGAGTCGCGGCCTGATAGATCTTGTCATCACTTTGTGCCTTAATCGCCTCGTTGAGCTCTGCGTATTGCGATGGCGTCGCAGGAATCACTGGACGTGCCGGTTCCTCGACGACGGGAGCCTTCGGCTCTTCCTTCTTCGCAACCGGCGCTTCCGTCACGGTCTTCACTTCAGACGATTCCGTCTTCGTTTCCTTCACGGAACTGGAAGAACACCCTGCCATAACAAAAAGAGAGAGTATAACTAAGATCTTTTTCATTATTGACCTATCCAGTTTACTAAGCGGATGTCAGAGCCGATTTCTCCGCCATTATAATAGCTCTTGGGCTCCAGTTTGCTCATATATTCATAAGCCGTTCTAAATCCATCGTTATAAACTTCCAATTCCAAGCCACGATCGACTGCAAGTTTAAAGCTTTCACGGACCTTGGTATTGAACGGCTCTGCGAACTTTTCAACGCCTGCTTTGTATTGTTTGGTCTCTTCCGCGTTTAATCCCGGAGGAAGAGGGGCATTTAAGATCGCTTGAGCCATGTTCTGATTGGCTTCGGCTAAAATACTTAGAGAACTCACGATCTCTTCCGCACTATCATATTTAATAACATCTGCCAGTTCGCCGGTTAGTTTTGTTAGCAGAGCAACTTTTTTATCCGCCGCCGCTTTTTGCTTATTCGGGTCCGCCGGGAAGGTTACGGCCTTCATCTCTTTAAAGGTGCCTTCAGCCTCGTCCAACTTAATCTTCGCGGCGTAAGAAGCCCCCACACCTTTCTTGTTTGGTGCAAAACGCTTTTGAATCGCCAAAGTTTTTTGACTCCACTCATTGGCTTTGCTCATTGCCTTTTGACGACGAGAAAACTCACTGACCCAGTAGGCACTTTCAACAACCTTTTCTTGATCACGACCACCGGCCTCAACGTATTCTGTATAGCGAGCGATGGCAGCTGCAATCTGGCCGGCTTTACGATGAATCTGAGCCATACTGTAAACTGCTTCCACGTTGTCAGCATGTTTCTTGTTCAATTTTGTAAAGTCCGTATAGGCCCGAATTGCTTCGTCTGATTTTCCAAGCGCTTCATAGAGAGCCGCCGCATTGTAAATCAAATTAGGCGCCAAGGGATCCGTTGGACCTTCCTGAGCCGCTTGCCGATAAAGCTTCGCCGCTTCTTCGAAACGAGCCGAATCCTGATACTGCTTTGCTAAAAGACGATATGCCTTGGGTTTCAACTTATCAGCACTTGGGTCCTTTGAAGCAATGACCCCTTGATAGGATTCAATCGCCGGACCATTCATGCCGGCTCTTTCAAAGTTGACGCCAGCATTAAATAACGCCGTGACCGCCAAACTTGATTTGGGGTTCTGCTTCGCAAAAGCTGCATAAACTTGCGCACTGTCGGCGTATTTCTTTTCAAGCTCTAGATCCTGCCCCCGCTTGAAAGACGCTTTTTCCAAAACCCCGCGAATATCCGCACCCGCTTTTGAGGATGCAATCGAAGGCACCAGAAGAAGTTCCGCGCCCGTCTTTTCCAAGCCCGCATAGTCTTTCTTCAAGTTGTAAATATCCAAAAGAAGATTCGCAGAGTATTCTGCATACTTCGTATTCGGATTCTGCTGAACGATCTCTTTAAAGTACTTCGTTGCTTCGTCAAAGTGATTGCTTTGATAATAAAGACGACCGATACGGAACTTGATCTCAACAGACTTCTCTGAGCCCGGGAACTTTTCCACATACCACTGTCCCGCTTTAATAAAGCGATCCACTTTAGGTTCCAGAGGCACTGGGTCCAAGGAGGTTCCGACTCGCTTCTGCATTTCCTGATCTGAAGGAATACTGCGTTCGACCGCCAAAATTAGGTTTTGAGCCGACTTCCCATAGAACTTACTTTGCGGCGCATTGTCGACAACCCATTTGTATTGCATAGCCGCCTCATCGTACTTGGCCATATCATACAAAAGCTCACCGTAATAAAAGTGCATGTCTCCGGAACTTGCCGAGTCGGCGAACTCACGAAGATACAATTGATAACCTTCATTGGCTTGAGTTTGAGAATAGGGTGCACGAGAGTTTTGCGCTGTCTGATGCTGCTGCAAAACGTAGTTTCGCAACGTGGTCTCACGCAACTTATAGGAATTCTCAATCAGCTCTTTATTGCCTTTGTTCGCGGCATACCAAGCGCCATTTGAGTCATAATCTTTGACCCAACTGTAGAGTTCAGTCTTAAAGCGCGACGTATTCTTCGCATAGTAATAGTTTTGAACGATTTGATACTGATACTCAAAGGCCTTGGGAGACGTCGGATTCTGAGAGATCAGAAGCTTAAAGACTTCACGTGAAGCGTCTTTATTTCCCCGATCGGAGTACTGATAAGCCAAACGCTCTAAATAAGGATTGGTATCGCCGCCAATCAGATTTTTAAAATAGGAAGCCGCTTTGGTGGGATCGCCGCCCTCCGCATAAAATACAACGATGTCTCGCAAAGCCTCGTTTTCAAGACGATTGCGGTTGACTGAACGCTTTCCGGCTAATTGTTCACCAATCTCAGCCTTCCCGGTTTTAATAATGAACTCAAGATAGTTCATAGCCTGCTGCACTTTTCCTATGCGGAAAAGACACCAAGCACCCTTATACAATGCAAAGGTGTGTAGGCGATGCTTCTTTTCTTTAATTAAGAAAGAATACTCTTTATAGGCCTGAGCCCACTTTTCATTTTCAAAATAGTATTCGGCCAACGCAAAGTGCGCTTCTCCGACAAAAGATGAGTTAGGGTAGCCCTGGGTCAATTGCTCATAATAATGAGCCCCTTTTTTCACTTCGCCCAATTCAAAGTAGTTATACCCCAAGAAGAAGAGCGCCTGACTCATCTTCTCATCCCGCGGGAAGTCCCGTTGGAACCATTCATAAAGTTGTACGGCTTTTTTGTTGTATTCCCGAGCCTCAGCGACATCAAGCTTTGGTTTTACTTTGGTTTTTCCCGCCTGGAATGCGCGCAACTTCGCATCATAGTCATCTTGCTTGCGAGAGTCGATCAAACCCGCTTTTTCAACGTAGAGTTCAGCCAGACGCAGCCACAACTCGCCACGATTCGGGCTGGTTTTAAATTTCTGAGTCAACTTATAGAGCTCCCCGATTTGTTGATCGAGAACTCTTTCGTATTCCGCCTTTTCGCCGCCTCCGGATTCTCTTTGCATGATTTCAGAAGAACGAGGTGGCTTCACGGATTCAAGATTGTAGGACTTCACGTCCTCTTTAAAGCCCAGATTTGCCGATGGTAAAGACGTGTCCGTCTTAGACATTTGAACTCGGCCCCCACGGCTATTTTCACCAGCCTGCGACAACAGCTCGCCCACAGTCTTTTTCTTGACGGTCTTTGTGGTTTTTACAGTAGTACTTTGCGCCAGGGCCACCGGCCCCGCGCAGAGTGCAATCAGAAGACTTGAAACAAGAAGTTGATGCCTGTTGACTTTCATATTTTACTCGCAGCTTTGTTTGCCAAGGTAGTGATAATTTCCAACTTCATCCAACCAGTACTCGCCTTTAAATGGATAGTACTCGTAACCATTTTGTATATAGAACTGACGATCCACCTTTTCATCGATCTGTTCTGTGCCGATATCTTTTCCGGCGATTTTCTTTTTAATGCTCTCTTTACGGCCCGTGATCATTTCATAACGAATGAATCCGGCTTGTTCATAGAGATCACGAAGTTCCACTCTCATATTTAAGAGATGAGCTTTGACCATGTCGCCCACAGCAAACTTTGCGTTACGGCCGCGGTTGCTAAGAATCTTCAATGCATATTGTCCTAGTGGCGAAGCGCGGAAGGACGAATTTGCTTCAACTCGACTTCTTTCTTGGTTCAACTTTTCAATGTAGTGCATGGATCTTTTCACGTCCCCTTGATCCAAAACGTGACGAAGAACGATGTAGGGCAAACGTAAGTTTGCACTCTTATCTGTCGTCTTCATGAAGTGAGCCTTCTCAACTTCCGCATAAAAGGCACTAGCCTCTGTGGTTGTCTTTAAGAAATCTCCGATTCTAGTTCGAACCGGACCATAGGTCTTTTCAAAAAGACTGAGGACTTTCTCCATCTCGTCGTACTTACAAATGTAAAGATAGACGATCGAACGTAGAAGTAAACTCTCCGGCATATAAAAGTCTTCGTAATATGCCGAATGGAGAGTTTGGAAATTACTCAAAGCCGAACGGAAGCGGGCCGCACGAAGCATGGCCCAACTTTGTTCAAAAATCGCATCGTGCCACATGATAGTATCGCGTGGCACCTGAGAATAGGCCTCGATAGAAGCCTCCCAATCTTGCTTTTGATAAAGAGCGCGAGCCAAACCAATTTGCGCAGCCACTCTGTTCGTATCAGTGACCGGAGCTTTGCGGCGAGCGTCCAACATCTTGTTGAAAGTCCCAATGGCCAAGGCTGGCTGATTGGCTTCAAGCTCAGCCAAACCCTTGTTGTAAAGAGCTTGGAAATAATAGCTGCTGCCATAGCTGACACGACCAAAAAGCTCGGCGGCTTGACCGAACTCACGATTGCGCAGTTTGATCTCTCCCAAACGGAAATGGATCATATCCTTCAGGTTTGCCGGAAAATCATTAAGGTCCACTCGCGAGATCGCGTAGTTCAAGATCGTATCGTCACCCAAACTGTCAGCCACAACCGAAAGCTTTTCAATCGCCATCTTGGAATACTTTGGATGTTTCGTTCGAATCACGTCGACAAACTGAAAAGCAGCCGTCTGGTACATCTTCAGCTCGATCAACATCGTTCCCAGAATGTACTTAATTTGCGGACGTTCATCAGCCAATTCAGTACGTCGACTGAGTGAAAATAACGCATTGGCGGCCGATTCATACTGCCCTCCCTGCGCCATCCTTAGAGCATTGCCCAACTGATTGCGTAAAGTCGCCTCACGTGAATTGGAAGGAATCACCGGCGCTGTTCGACGAGGAGTGAGTTGTTTCGAATTAGCTTTACGCTGAGCCGAACTTGCTGCCGGCATAACAAAACTTGCGACAATCAGGAGTAGTAATAATTTCTTCATCGGTAACTAGCCTCCGGAAAGAACCAACTCATACCCACGGTCAGGAAGAGATTGTTGAAAGAGTTTGTCGACCCATCAATGCCGGTCGCATTAAAGAAGTTCCAACTAAAGTCCCAGCGAACTGCATAAGCTTTGGAAAGCGCAAAAATCTGACCTGTCGCCAAATGGATAGTCCCGGCGTTTTCCCCCGCTTGAGTATTTGTAGTTCCGTAACCGGCAGAGAAATAAAGATCAAAAGGAACAATCTTTTCATTAAACCAAGTCATTTTTCCATAAATGGGAATGTACATCAGATCCAAACCTGCGAAGGACTTTGGATATACCAAGTTTTCCGTCGACACATTTTGAATTTCACGAAGCTCGTCCGTGGCCTGACGATTGGAAGTGGAAAGTCCGAAGTAGTTCAATTCCAATCCCCACTGCTCTGTCATAAAGTAGCTGGCCTTCGCAACGCCACCGAAAGTGAGAAAGAACGGATCATTGGTAACTGTTGTTAGACCTCCAAAAAGCTGAAACCGCCCTGTCTTTGGTAAAAATCTTTTTTGAATGACTGAAATCTCTTGGAAAGGAGCCAACGTGCCCAGTCCCGAAAAATCCGTCAGAGTATTATCTTTTGGAGAAACTTCCTGATAAGCCGGCGCGGAATTCGAGATCGCAGGTGCGGGCTTGGGAGCCGACTTGTCAATTTCTAATTCGATGACATCAAGTTCTTCAGCTTCATTGGCTTGCGCTCTGGCGCCCTCTGAGGCCGCAAGAGTCAGGAGCAAAATCAGGAAAGTGATATTCTTCTTCAACATCTGTCAGCTCCTCTTAAAACAAATACGACAGACCTACATCGAGGTTCGTCGTGAGGGTTAAGCGCTCTTGAAAATCCGAATAGTTGGGTACGGGTTCAGCGGGCTTCAAACGACCTGCCAAGAAGGGCACAGGGGCCTGATGCGCGTAAAGGCGAAGATCAAAGCGGAATGCCCAATTCTTCGTAAAATAGAATTTTTGTCCCAACCCCAAGGCCACCGCGGGATAAGTTTTATGCACATACTTCACAGCCCCTACCGAAGCCGAACCATACAAGAGTGTATTGAAAACAACCGATTTGGTAATGCTCATCTTTCCATAAAAAGCCTTGAGATTATAATCGATCATTCCGGTCATATCTGGAGACGGAGCTCGATCAAATTGCAAACTGAACTGCTGATTCAACTGGTCCGCGTAGCTGGAAAGACCTGATGAGTTTTTCGCCAACAACAATCCCCATGCGCTGCTTTCACTTGTGTTGTAGTAAATTCCTAAACCAATCTTGCTGACATTCGCAATCGGCTCGGTCATCGCATAACCGTAAAAAACGTCCGTTTCAAAACGTCCGTCCGTAATAATATTTCTGTTCTTCACACTGACCGGCTTATCAAAGACCGGCAGAACGGACTCTTGAGCCAACTCTTCAGGAGGAAGATCCACCACCTCGGCCGCGAAGGCGGCCTTGTGCAGAAGCAAGGCGAGAACAATGACCACAACGGCTTTGAAACCATTTTTTAGCATGAATTACCTACCTAGAGGAAAAAGCCCCATATTTATAGATGTAATCACAAACTTCTCTCACAGCCCCACACCCTCCGGGTCTGCGAGTGACATACTCAGCAACTTCTAAAACTTCATCGACCGCTTCAGGAACGGTGGCGCCAAAGGCAACGGACTGGAGAAGTGGAATATCAAAAATGTCGTCACCAACATAAGCCATCTCGTCAGGCCTTATTCCAGAATCCTTTTGTAGCTGCAAGAAAGAGGGCTCTTTGTCGAGTGCTCCTTCATAAAAATACTGGATCCCCAGAGCTTTCACACGAGCTCGAATGTCTTCAGCCTTTGTTCCGGTAATGACAGAGATCTTGTAACCCGCATCAATCAAGCGTTTGATGCCGACACCATCGCGAATTGAAAAAAAACGACGCCATTCAGTCCCGTCAAACCACACCCGCGTGTCAGTTAAAACGCCATCAACGTCGAGTACCAACATCTTGATATTTTTCAATTTTGATATTTCTAATCCCACTAAATCATTGTTGAAAATTATAGACAAGGGGGCAAGTGCCCTACCTTGATACAGGACTTAGGGTTGTGTTTTGTTCCAGACAAAGGTCCAGAGAGACATTTAGTTTAAAGGCCCAGGGACTTGGAGTGCTCTTGATCCGCCGAAAGCCAGGACTTCAAGTGCTCGGGAAATTTTGGGGGCTCTATGGAAAGATCTAGCGCTTTCAAAAGATCCTGAGGCGACACCAAACCTCCGGCCTTGCTCAAAAAACGCGCTCGAATCATACCCACCGCGATGAGCTCTCCCCGACTGGTGAACTTGTGTTCTAAATAAAGATAACGGTCATCCCAACTTATAAGACGCGTACGAAGTTCAAACTTTTGGAAGGGCTGCAACGAGCGGCGAAATCGGATCATTTCGGAAGCCACCACCGGATACCAACCCTTTTCTGAAATTATTTTTGCGGCCCCAGCGCGAATCATATAATCCACTCGCGCTAAATCCTGAAGCGAAAGATAGATTCCATTATTCATGTGCATGAGGACATCCAGATCCGTAGGCCAAACCCGGAATGGGGTCGCGCACTCTGACATCACGTCCCCCTTTGATCGAAATCGGGAAAACAATAGCACATGCAATAGACGAAAAATTAAGTTCATAACACCCTACCTGGGACACCCCATAAATCACATTTGACTCAAGGTCTTAGGAATGGTCAAGTGACCCTATAAAGCTCTAGACGAGGTGATATCCATGAAGCTGTTTTCGACGATGTTTATTATCAGCTGTTTAACCCTGCTTGCCTGCACCAAAAAGCAAGAATCAACGGCCTCTGAACTGATCGTAGGAACAGACGCGGCCTACGCCCCCTTCGAAAGTGAAACCGCTGACAAAACCGTCCAGGGTTTTGACATCGACATCATCAAGGCAATCGCGGAAAAAGCCGGATTTAAAGTCAAGATCGTCAACACTCCCTGGGAAGGCCTATTCAATCAACTGGAATCCGGAGATCGCGATATCCTGATTTCTGCGATCACGATCAACGAAGAACGGCGAAAGGTCATGGATTTCTCAGAACCTTACTTTGAAGCTGTGCAACTGATTGCCGTGCCTGTCTCATCCAAAGTGACAAAGTTCGATGAACTCAAATCACTCAAAGTGGGAGTACAGACCGGAACCACCGGAGATGAAATAGCCAGTCGCCTTCTTGGCAAGTCCAGTCAGAATATCAAACGCTTTGAAGGAACCCCCTTAGCTTTACAAGAGCTGACAAATGGAGGCGTGGATGCCGTTGTGGCAGACAATGGAGTCATTGATAACTTTCTTAAAAACAATCCCAAAACATTTAAGACGGTTTCAGATCCAAGCTTCGCTAAAGAGCACTACGGGATCGCCGTAAGAAAAGGAAATACCAGCCTTCTTAAGAAAATCAATGAAGGGCTCCAAGCCATTAAGTCCGATGGCACTTACGATCGCATTCATAAAAATTATTTTACTGAGAAGAAGAACTGATGTTGAGCTGGTTTCGCACAGACATCATTGTAGAGTACTGGCCTCTTTTTTTAGAAGGGCTTAAGACGACCCTTGAGTTGACTCTCATCGGAGTCTTCTTTGGCACTCTTCTGGGATTGTTTTTGGGAATCGGAAAGATTGCCCTTGTCGAACGAGGCCCTTGGAAATGGCCCGTAAAGATTTTTGTAAGAATCCCTAGTCAGCTTTATATCACCTTCTTCCGCGGCACCCCCTTGTTTGTGCAAATTCTGTTGATTCATTTTGCCTTAGTTCCACTCCTTATTCATCCCGACGAGGGCTTTCTGATCCAAGGCGACTGGGCTCTCCTTCTGAAAAGAGAGTATGGGGCATTTATTTCCGGAGCATTGGCTCTTTCCCTCAATGCTGCAGCTTACATTGCAGAGATCTTCAGAGCCGGAATCCAATCCATCGATAAAGGACAATTTGAAGCGGCTCGGTCTCTAGGTCTTAACTACTTTCAAACCATGAAGCTCATTATCATTCCTCAAGCATTTCGTCGTATGCTTCCCCCCCTCGGGAATGAGGCGATTACGTTATTAAAAGACTCATCCTTGGTGTCAGCGATTGGTCTTGCTGAACTCGCCTATGCCGCTCGCACCGCGGCTGGCGCCTATTCACGCTATTGGGAACCCTATCTCTTTATCTCATTCATCTATTTGCTCATTACCTTGGGTCTGTCCTATGGAGTTCACCTTCTTGAAAGAAAGTTTAAAAACTCATGATTCAAGTCAAAGGCCTACAAAAATATTTTGGAAAAAAACAAGTTCTGAAGGACATCAACTGCGAGATCAACGACAATGAGGTCGTGTGCGTAATTGGTCCGTCGGGTTCGGGCAAGAGCACCTTTCTTCGATGCCTCAACGCTTTGGAAGTCGCGCAAGGCGGTGAGATTCTTGTCGATCAATTCAAGGTGACGGATCCCGAGACCGATCTTAATCTTTTACGCTCTCACGTCGGCATGGTTTTTCAGCGCTTCAATCTTTTCCCGCACATGACGGCCCTGGAGAACATCTGCCTGGCTCCCATTTCAGTCAAAAAGATGACTCGCCAAAAAGCCGAAGAAAAGGCCCGAGAACTACTCAAACGTGTCGGACTTTCAGAAAAAGAGAATTCATATCCCCATGAACTCTCTGGAGGACAACAGCAACGCGTCGCTATTGCCAGAGCCTTAGCGATGGACCCACAGCTTTTGCTTTTTGACGAACCTACTTCTGCGCTCGATCCCGAAATGGTCGGAGAAGTTTTGGATGTGATTAAGTCTTTAGCTCACGGGGGAAAGACTATGGTGGTCGTCACTCATGAAATGGGATTTGCAAAACAAGTTTGTGATCGAGTGTTCTTCATGGATGCGGGACAGATTATTGAAATCGGAACCCCTCAGCAGATATTTGGGGACGCAACAAATGAACGGACCCGCTCCTTTTTAAGTAAAATTCTTTAGCTAAGAGTGAAATTTTTTTTCGCTCGGGTATTGGATTTTCAAATCTTCCTCGGATAGATTTTCTCTGTCAAAACAAGCAAAGGCGCCCGAAGAAAAATCCAAAGTCAGGATGGGGCTTTCGGTTCTTCTTTTTTCCATCAGACAACGCTGCATCTCTTGCAGGCTTTGCACCCTCTGTCCGTTGATTCGTGTGATCATATCCCCCAACTCCACTCCGGCCTCGTCTCCCATACTTCCGCCCCCCACATGGGTCACAATCAAATTGTGACCGTGAACAGAGTAATCGCGATATGCACGAACCCGCTCAAAGGCGACGTAGACCGTCAATGCTGAGATCACCTCCTCACACACCTCCTGGATAATGATTCCCGCAAAATAAATATAGCCACGCTGGGTGATGATGGGTTTTGAAGGAAATTCTCCTCCGGTCCATGAGGTCGCTTTCGACTTGAGAGACATACGCTTCCCATTCCTAAAAATACTCAAGGAAATCACATCTGAAGGAAGAGTATCATGGATGATGTCGTAAATATTTTTCTTTCGATAGCTCTTCTCTAAAAGAACATATCCATGGCGATCAATCGGTCGAGCATTGATCGCCAGAATCACGTCTTGTGTTTTCAGTCCCATTTTTTCAGCAAGACTGCCTTTAAAAACTTCTGTAACAATCACTCCCTCCATCGTCTTCATGCCCAGGTAGCGCGCATTGGCCTCTGAATTCTTCTGCAAAGTCGCTCCCAATCGAGGAATCTGCGCTTCTCCTTTTTTCAGAATATCTTGCAAAACATTGTCCACTAAATATATCGGAGTGATAAAACCAATATTTTCAGCAGGCACGATCATGGCGGTGTTAATGCCGATCACCCACCCCCCGCTGGTAATAGCTGGCCCACCGGAATTGCCAGGGTTGATCGCGGCGTCAGTCACCAATCGCTCTATGGAATAGTCTGATCCGGATATAAAGTTCGAGATTTCTCCCCCTGAGATATTGGGTTCATCCATTCCCATGGGATAGCCAATAGCTTTGACTTCATCCCCTCGCATAATACTTTTTGAAAAGGACACCTTCAGTGCTGGCAGAGTTTTAAGATGGGCAATCTTTAAATAGCGACGAACTTCTTTTTCCGGCATCTTTAAAAGAGCAATATCCGGTTCCAAATCTGGCACAAGCCCCACCACCTCAACATGAAAAAGCTCTTCGCTGGTCAAGATCGACATAATCTCAAGATGAGTGGCATTTCGAACCACATGGCTGTTGGTAAGGATATATCCCTCTTCTCCCTCAATGCGAATAAAGAAACCCGAGGCCACCCACTCCTCAGGAAAGACAAATCGAGGATCCAAGATAGAACGAATTTCGCCCTCGCCAAAGCCCCGCCCATAAATTCGCACAACTCCTTTCATTGCTTCGTGGGTTTGTTGTCGACTTCGTTTTTCAAGTTCGGCGCCTTTAATCATAAACATTCCTCTAAATCTTTGTTCGTAAAAACTTTCTAAGAATGAACAGAAAAAATATGATTGTTAAAAAAATCAAACCCAATAAGTAAACCTCCTTCGCAAAGTAAAAAAGAAGAACCAAGCACGTCAGAGCCGCCAGTAAAGGAAGGATGGGCATCCCCCTTATGGACCCTGGCACTCGAAAAGGGCGGGGCATTTCCGGATGAACATAGCGAAGATGAATCAAAGAAAGATTTATAATAAGAAAAACCACCATTGTGGCCAAAGCAGAAGCACTGGCGACAATTTCAATTCCCCCCACGGGCAAGAAGGAGTTTGCCATTATTAACACTACAAGTGTTGCTACCCAGGGAGTTTCCTTCTTTTTTGTGAGTCTGGACAGAACGAACGGCAAATCCGCCTCGCGAGACATGCTGAAAATTATTCGACTGGTTGATAAAATGGAAATCAAGACGGTATTCGCGGTCGAGAAGACGGCAATCGCCGCAATGATCATCGCCGCTTGAGGAAATCGTCCTTTTAAAACGTAACTCAACGGTCCTTCACTTTGAGAAAGATCCAAAGGCGAAGCAATACTTAAAGCCGCAATACTGACCAAACTATAAAGAACTGCGGAAATCATAAGGCTCCAAAAAATCGCCTGAGGAATTTTCCTTTCTGGAGCGCTGGTCTCTTCTGCAAAGTTAACGATGCTCTCAAAACCAAAATAAGCGAATATAATTAATGCCGCTCCCGAGAAGGTCTCTCCCTCGACTTTCCAAGACAAATGTGCGCCAAAGTCTCCGAAACTCAATCCAATAGCTACAAAAAGGAGAAGTCCCAAAATCTCAACACTTGTAAAAAGGATATTGATCCAACTGGCCTCACGAAGTCCCCAGATGTTGACCAAACCAAAGAAAAGAAGAATAAGAACCGAGGTGCCCCACAAAGGAATCGGCACTATCTGCTGAAGATAACCACTAAATGCGAGGGCCACCGTCGCCGCCGTACAGACTCCCGAAAACACCATCAGGGTCCCACAAAATAACGGCAAGAATGAACTCTTGGGAAAGATACTTTTAATATAAATATATTCGGCACCCGCTCGAGGAAACATACTGACCAGCTCCGCATAAGAAAGTGCCGTTAAGAAAGCTGATATCGCAGCGATAAGAAAGCTGATCCACAGAGAACCTCCAGCAATACCCGCCGCCTTCCCGATCACCGAGTAGATTCCGGCCCCAACGATCATGCCAAGGCTATAGAGAACGAGATGAAATAGTCCCAAAACTCTTCTCATTACACCCACCCACTCTCGCCAGAGTATTACTGCCTCCCCGAGATGGCCACTTTAGAGCCTCGGCCCCCTCAAAAGTCACAATCCTGCGAAATAGCATAGACCGCCTCCGTCAAAACTTGACCTCACACACCTCCCGCGACAATGTTTTTATATAGAAATAAAATCCAACTTTCTGCGAGATCTCTATGTCAATAAAACCGGTTCAACTTATCGATCAATCCAAGAGATGGCTGACTCAGGATGTTTATCCTTTATGGAGTCAAAAGGGCCTTGATCTCAAACACGGCGGTTTCGTGGAAAGCCTTTCTTTTGACGGAAACCCCATGGATGTTCCGCGACGAGCGATGGTGCAAGCCCGACAGATTTACGCCTTTTTAACGGGAGCCAAGATGGGCTGCTGCCCTCAAGACGTCGCTTCCTCTGCGATCGAGCAAGGAACACGCTACATGATCGACCGCTTTTCAGATTCTTCGGGCGCTTTCATATACTCCGTTAATCCTGATGGCACCCCTAAAAGTCGAACGCCCGATCTGTACACTCAAGCTTTTGCCCTTTTCGGCTTAGCGCAGGCCTACTCTTTAAATCCTCGGGCGGAATATAAAAATCGCGCCAAATCCTTGTTAAACTATCTTCGCAAAGAACGCCAAGTGACCAGCGGAGGCTACACGGAAATTGATGATCAGGGGACTGTCTCTTTCAAATCCAACCCTCACATGCATCTTTTCGAGTCTGCCGTGGCTTGGATGCAGATTGACCCAGATCCGGAATGGAAAGATTTAGGACATGAACTTATCACACTCTGCCTGAATAAATTCATTCATCCTCAGTCCCAGGTTCTGGGAGAATACTTCGATGAGCAGTGGAATCATCTTCTGCAAAATGGAGTCTTTGTCTACGAACCGGGGCACCAATATGAATGGGCTTGGCTGATGTCGTTGTATGAAGACTTGACGGGGAAGGATTTAAAATCCGTGCGACATCGGCTGTTCCTTCTAGCTGAAGAGCACGGAACCTCACCTGAGCGCAAAGTGGTCTTTGATGAAATGTGGAGCAACTACACCCCAAAAACTCGATCATCTCGCTTCTGGCCGCAATGTGAAAGAATCAAGGCGGCCGTGCGCTTGGGATGTGAGGTTTCAAGTGAAGAACAAGCCCGCTACGCTAGGGCGGCAGATGAGTCGTTAACGACATTATTTAAATTTTTCGAAACACCGATGAAAGGTCTTTGGTATGACATGATATCTGCCGAGGACACCTTTAGTGGCTCCTCAGCCAAGGCCAGTTCTCTTTATCACATCGTCAATGCGATGGAAGAGTATGTAAATCTTCGTCCAAAACTTTCTGGGTTTTAGTAGTCGGTTCCCCAAGAAGAATCGGGGTCCGGCTCTAGATCATACATGCTGAGGTCGAAATAGAAGGTCTTTCCTTGAGCGCGATACTCAAAACATCCGTTTTTTTGCGCACTCAAGTTAAATCCCGCGCCCCACCAATAATATCCGGGCACTTCATTTACGGTGTTGGCTTTGCTCGTCGGGTTTTGCAAAATACGCAAATCCGTGGTTGGAGAATTTCCGCCGACAATATTTCTGGTATGATGACGCCAACGAATATGATCATCATTTAGCACATCTCCATTTTCATCCAACGCCTGAAGTTGTTCGGCCGTATGATATAAGATTTCAATATTTCCATCACGAAACATATCTCTATACATTCCAGACATGTTATTGACCGGATACTTGTCGTACTTGTCTTTCATGATCTGTTGCGGGATCAATAAATGGGAATGCCCCATATCCGGAAAGAAAACAGCATCGACGTACTTCAATTCAAAAGCTCTCTCGACGTGGCGAACAATGGTTTTCACGAATTTTTCGGAAATCTCAATATCACCTCCACGAGATCCGTCATAGGGCAATTTCAAAATCTGCTTCTGAGAATCCCAAAAAGCCCGGCGAGGTAAACGCTTTGGAGACTGATAGATCTCGACAAACTTTTGAAGCATGGTGGGAAGATCATAACCCCAGCGAAATTCACCGGAATACAGAGGCTTTTCTTCGGAAGAAAGGGGCGCACAACGCTGGGAAATTTCAATCGTTGAATTCCCGGCCCAAGTCACTTGCGCCCAAAGAAGGGGGAATAGAATCCACTTTTTCATGCTCACCTCTGCCTTATTTCTTAATAGGCAGTGCAGATTCTATTCCATGTCTCACTTTGGGACAATAGCTTTACGTTATGCCATGTGTTCGCTGAGCTCCTGAAGGGCTGCAACGGTAGTTTTCGTTCTTTGTTCAAACTCGCCGTTCTCACTCAGCAAGCTTTTGGCTCCCGGAACGTCGCCACTTTCAACTGCTTTCACAACCTCACCGGCCGCCTTATGAAACAGAGCGTGTTCCTTTTTCAAGGTAACAAACGTAGGAATATGGTTGTGCTTTTGACCGCTTCCATAAATCCATTTTCCTACGGCACACTGATTGTCCTGGCAGACAACCTCGCTATTAAGCTTTTCAGAACTGACGCCATCGACATAGTTTTTCAAACGTCCGCGCCACTTAAGGTGGGCTTGAATTGCCTCTTGGAAGTTGAGATCCGTTTTCTCCTGAATCTCATGCTGCTTAGCGGTTCCCAAAAGTTCAGCTTCCAAAACATCCACGATTCTCATAAGACCTTCCGCTTGTCCTAGGGATTTCGCGGAATATTCAGAGGACTGTTGCGCAACTCCAGAATTTTCAATTGTCGCGCGCTCCAGTTCACTCACCGCCTTAGAAATCTGTTGAATGCCGGTTGTTTGCTCTTGGCTCGCACTGGCGATTTCACCATTCAAAGAGTTCACATTCTCAATTGAACCCAAGATCGACTTCATCGAAGCGCCGCTGCGATCAGCACTCTTCTTTCCATTTTCGATCTTATGCAGACTGTCTGTAATCAAAGTGCCGATCTCTTTGGCGGAATCCGCACTCTTCTGCGCCAAGGCTCTGACCGCATCGGCCACGACGGCAAACCCTTTCCCGTGCTCTCCCGCGCGAGCCGCCTCCACTGAGGCGTTCAGGGCTAAAAGATTTGTTTGGAAGGCAATATCATCAATGATCTTCATAATCTCTTCAATTTGTTTGGAGCTTTCAGAGATTTCGTTCATTGACACGATCAGATTCTGCATCTCCACACTTCCTTGAGACGCGTGGTTTTTCGCTTCATTAGCCAACTCTCGAGCTTTCAAAGAATTTTGCGCATTGATTGAAACCATGCTGCTTAATTCTTCCAAAGAAGCGCTGGTTTCTTCAATGGCGGCCGCTTGAGTCGAAGACGCTTCTGAAACCTTGGATGCCGAGTGAATAAGATTTTGCCCGACCTCCAGAGCAATGCCAGCATCGGCTCGTAAGTTTTGAACCGCGATATAGAAGGTCCGAATGGTTCTACTGATGGTGTAACCCAAATAGGCACTGAAAAGAATTGCCACAATCATCGCAAAAACAGACATATAGAGTTTGCTGTTGCGGGCCGCTTTCAATTCTTTCATCCGACTTTGCAGAAATCCATCAAAGTCATGATCCAGACTTAGAATAAGTTCAGCGTTCTTCTTAGAAAGCTCGGAAAGCTTTTGATAGGACTGCGCCTTATTGGCCAAGGTTCGATCCGCGTTGATGACCAAAGAGTAGACTTCACGCAACTGCTCTCGGATATTGTCTTGATAGGACTGATAGTTCTTCTGATAAGAATCCAACTCACCATAGTAGGTGGAATCATTCTGTTTAATTTTATCAAGATTAACAATGATTCGCTTAACAACTTCCTCAAACTGCGCCTGACTGCTTAAAAGGCGGCTTTTTTGGAACTCGAGCATAACATCATCAGCTCCACCCACGAACTGACCAATTTGAATATAAAATTCCTGCATCTTAGGAAGCCAGTTGATCAAAGCATCCATCAAGTAAAATGAATCCAGATCCGGATCTAAAACAATGTTGTAGCTGTCCGCGATATTTTCTCTCACTGTCACCAAATCTTGATTGAACATGAGAAAACGTCCCCCCACCTTCTTTTCATCAAGATTAGAAGAAAGATAAGCTTCAAGAGACTTCTTTAGCTTTTCGATATCCAATTTCTCTGGAGGAAGCGCCGAAAGAATATCGCTCCACTCTTTCGTGAGAGACTCTTTGTCCTTGTCTTCAATATCCTTGTTGCTTGCAATACTCTGAAAATGTATTTCCGTCGCCTTGGCTTGAAAGTGCGTCAGTTGTTCCAACACAACGCTGCCCTTAACTTCCTTGGCAGAAAACATCACTTGTTCATTGGCGGCCTGGTAGAGGTAGTAAATCATCGCAAGCAATGGCAATGAAAAGATCATTATAGACAAAATAAAGCGACTGGAGATACTCCAACTTCTCATGCAGACAATCCTTGTGTGCTAACCAGTTAAGTTTCTGTTAATTTATCGAATTTTCCTTGAAAGGTCTCAGTCTTTCTTTGGACCTGTCCCAAAGGATGAACCCCACCCCCACATGAATATTTATTGGCTCCCAATCAAAATTCTTCTTCAACATTATGCTTATGTTTCACGGAATCTGACTTTCGAAAAATAGCGTCAAGTAAATCTCTCCGTCATCCGAAGCAAGAGGAGCCAATGAAGGAGTTCTCCATGAAGCACATCTTAAGACTAGTTCCTGCATTACTTATCCTATCTGGAGCGAGCGCGGGGGCCGCCGAAAACTGCACATCCGCCAAAAAGGTCGCAGTCTGTTCGGACGAACTGATCAAAGAAAAGGTTCAATGGGCTTGCGCTCAGTTGGAAGAAAAAGACAAAACCGCCCTTCTCACAATTAATAGTATGCGCTTTGAGTGCTGTGGAGAACCCAACTATGTATGGATCAACGATTTCACTCCGAAGATGATCATCCATCCTTTAAAGCCCAACATGAATGGCATGAATCTGACCACAGAAAAGGATCCTCAAGGCAAAGCAATCTTCGTCGAGTTCTCAACCGCCGCGACCAAATCCCCGGAAGGGTCGTGGGTGAACTATGAGTGGACTAAATTTGGGGATAAAAAAGCGACCCCTAAAAAGGCCTGGGTCCGTCGGTGTAAAGCTAAAGATCTTCAGGACCCTTGGGTCGTGGGCTCAGGGACTTGGGAATAAAGATCCCAAAAGAAAGCAAGGCGCGAGACAGCTCCGCCTTGCGGTGATTGGATCTATTTCACTTTGACTGTAGCTACAGTACAGATATTACCCTGCAGAAGAGAGCCTCCGCGATAGATCGTCGCATCCAAGACATTTTCTCCTTTAAGTGCCTCCACGCGCGCGGCCTCACACTCTCTCATGTAATGGCGACAGATTCCTGCACTGTCTTCATTTTCACAAACCCAGAAGAAGTCCTTAAACTTCTTCGTTTCTAATTTAACTTCAGGAAGTTCTGAATGCAGTTCAACGCTGCAGATGATCTTTGCTCGTCCATCCGCTTGCACTTCATTGGACCAACTATAGGTAAACTTCTTATACTTCAAATCAAAATTCTGAGATTTAGTGATTTCATTTCGGCGCTCATCAATACCACGAATAAATTGTTCGCAGCGTTCGCCCAACTCCTGCACCGTTCCCATCCGACTCCATCTCACGACCCGATCGGACGGTCTTCCAAAGGTACAATTCAAACCCTCTTCATCACAGCCAACACCCGTATAATAAGGAGCTGCCTGCGAGACGCCACCCAAGATAAGAAGAGCAAAGATAAGCACAAGATTCTTCTTCATAAAAATCACCTTTTTAATGAGTCATCGAATGCGAATATCTTAGCGAAAAACAGGCCGTCCCCGAACTACGCAAGGAACCCATAAATCCACTCTGGCCAGGAAGGACCTGTCTAAGATTCAAACAGTGGGACACACTCTGTCACAAGATGCCGACGTCGATCCCAGGACACTAGCGAATCCAACTGACAATCGAAGGAACTTCTCTCTTCGGTTCATGGGGCACTTCTGTGGGATAACCGACAATAATCGGCAACACGGGGGTGAATCCTTCTGGAATGGACAGTTCTTTTCTAAAATGTTCTTTCTGTAAAACCTCTCGTGCAAAACCCACGACGCAGGTTCCAAGCCCCAGACTGTAAGCGGCCAACATCAGATTTTGACCAGCAAAATATGCATCCCCCGTCGGTTCAAAACCTTCCGTCTTCGCACAAATCACTACCAAAGTTCCTGCCCCGTAAAAAATATCAAAACCAGGATCAGCAAGGGGCGTGAGTTTCTTTTCGAGAGAACTACTCCACAAAGGTGAATGCAATACGACCTCTTTAGCTTCCTGACTTATGCGATGAAGAAGAGGTTTATTTTGAACAACCGCAAAACACCAGGGTTGAAGATTCATCGCACTTGGAGCCCAATGAGCGGCATCCAGCAAAAGGGCGACAGTGTCATTATCTATATGCTTTGAGGAATAGGCTCGAATCGAACGTCGACCGCGAATAGCGTCAAGGACACTCACATTTTGTCTTTTAGATTTCTTGTGTTCAAAGTCGAATCAGGTCTGCTCAATAATCACTCCTCATATGCACGCAGGTTAGCGCTAATTTGGGAAACAAAAAACCAATCCCGTCAAAAAACAATTTCCACCCGGGGTAGGGCGTCAAGACTCGATATACCCGGTCTTCCTCATTTTTTCGCTCAAGAAGAGCGACCACTCGGCCGATATTAAAAGCATCTATGAAGCAGATTGGTCACCC
>JANJTG010000229.1 GCA_024711265.1 Bdellovibrio sp.
GAACTGGGAATTCTTGAAGCTGAACCCGGCGAAATCGTCGTCGTTCCGCGCGGAATGAAATTCCAAGTCAATCCTCTGACGTCAGGTCCTTGCGCGGGTTATGTCGGAGAAAACTTCGGCAGCCCCTTCCGCTTGCCAGAACTCGGCCCGATCGGAGCCAACGGCCTTGCTCACCGTCGCCACTTCTTGTCTCCCGTTGCGGCCTTCGAAGACAAAGAGGGTTCTTATGAGTTGATCGGAAAATTCAACGGCGAACTCTGGGGTGCCGAAATGGCGAACTCCCCGATGGATGTCGTCGCTTGGCACGGAACTTATGTTCCTTTCAAATACGATCTTCGCAAGTTCAATACGATCAACACTGTCAGCTATGATCATCCGGATCCTTCGATCTTCACAGTTCTTACGTCAGGCAGCGACACTCCGGGCATTGCGAATGTCGACTTCGCCATCTTCCCACCTCGCTGGATGGTGGCTGAAAACACGTTTCGTCCTCCCTATTTCCATCGCAACTTCATGAGTGAGTACATGGGACTGATTTATGGAGAGTATGACGCCAAGACTGCGGGCGGCTTTGTTCCCGGCGGTGGAAGTCTTCATAACATTTTCTCAGCGCATGGTCCTGACAGCGAAACCTTTGAAAAAGCCAGCCATGATGATTTAAAACCGCACAAAATTCAAAACACCATGGCCTTCATGTTCGAGTCACGCACTCCATACATGGTCACTGACTTTGCTCTTGGCAAAGGTTTCCTCCAAGAAGACTACCAAGACTGCTGGCAGGGTTTTAAGAAGCATTTTAAATAAACACGTACGTTAGGTTTTTTATGAAAGAATTTTTTCCAGAAGTAGAACCCTTTAATAAGGGCATGCTGAAAGTGTCAGATCTTCACACTCTTTACTGGGAAGAGTGTGGAAATCCCCAAGGAAAGCCCGTTGTGTTTTTGCATGGCGGACCCGGCGGCGGAGTTCATCCCGATCACCGTCGTTTTTTTGACCCGCAAACTTATCGTATTATTCTTTTTGACCAACGCGGCTCTGGGAAATCGACCCCTTGTGCGGAACTTCGTGAAAACTCCACTTGGGATTTAGTGAAAGACACCGAAACTATTCGTGAAATGCTCAAGATCGACAAGTGGGTCGTCTTTGGCGGAAGCTGGGGATCGACCTTGGCGTTGGCTTATGCCATCACTCACCCCGAACGAGTCAAAGCGCTTGTTTTGCGCGGAATCTTCTTGTGTCGCCCCTCTGAAATCAAATGGTTTTACCAAGAAGGTGCTTCGCAAATTTTTCCAGACGTTTGGGATGAGTATCTAAAACCTATTCCTGAAAATGAACGTCATGATATGGTGGCGGCCTATTATAAACGACTCACTCATGAAAACGCTGACGTTCGCTTGGAAGCGGCGAAAGCTTGGAGCAAGTGGGAAGCGGCAACGTCTCGTTTGATCGTGGATCAAAGCGCCATTGAAGAGTTTAATGATCCTGAGTACGCATTAAGTTTTGCGCGTATTGAGTGTCATTACTTCACAAACAATGCATTCTTTAAAACCAACAACTGGCTTCTTGAGAATGTCGAGAAAATCCGCCACATCCCCGGCGCTATCGTTCAAGGCCGCTATGATGTGGTCTGTCCGGCGCGTTCGGCTTGGGAGCTTCATAAAGCTTGGCCGGAGGCAAAATTTACATTTGTCGCCGATGCCGGACATGCGGCTGCGGAACCCGGAACTCGTTCAGCTCTAATAGAAGCCACAGAGAGCTTCAAACACCTGTAAGTTTTTCATCTGCCCAGGGACCTCACGGTCCCTTATGGCATCCATAAACATTATCATCTTGTAAAGTGGTTCCAAATTGGGTTTATTAGCTCAACGCATCACAGGGGTTGTGGTGTTAAATCCGGGGGGATTTAAGTGAAGCTAAATATTCTGATTTTGGCGGGGCTCGTTTCAAATTTGGCTCTCTCAGCATGCGCTCCGAAGGCGGACTCTGTCGGTGAAATTCAAACATCCGGCGAGGCGATTATCGGTGGCACCGATGTTCAGGTCGGCGATAAAGTTCAAGAAAGTATCGTCGCCGTTTACGACGCGAACGAAGGACAACTCTGCACAGGCTCTCTTCTTCCCAACAATCTGGTTCTGACAGCGGCTCACTGTATCGGATCTGATGCCGAGTCCATGTTCGTCATGTTCGACACAAAACTGACACAGAATAGTCTTCGCCGTCAGGTCGACAAAGTGGAAGTCTCCCCTTACTGGGAATCTCGTCAGTACGGAAAAAAAGACACCGGCGATATCGCCTTGATTCACTTCACGGGCAGCGTTCCGGCTGGTTACAAGCCCGCGACGTTCATCAGCACAGCTAACAAAAATCTTCTAAAAAAAGGCGCCACAGTCATTCTGGCAGGCTTCGGGATCTCTAATGGTGTGACGGGCGACGGAGCCGGAGTTCTACGTGTGACCTCCGTGAAAATTGAAGACCCTGTATTCAGCAGCTCTGAATTAAAATTGAATCAAACGCGCGGAACCGGTGCTTGTCACGGTGACTCTGGCGGCCCCGCCTTCATCGATATCAAAGGCAAACTTTACCTCTGGGGAGTCACAAGCCGCGGTGTTGAAGACGAGAAAAATGATTGCTCGCAGTTCTCGGCTTACACCAGTGCCTTGTTCTACAAAACATGGTTGAACAGAATGGCCAATAAACTCACCACCTCCCTGGTGAATCCACAGGTTGCCAAGTAATTCTCGGATTTAATAAACCACAGAGTTTTTTCAAAACTTCAAAAGGGCTGCTGACAAAAAGGCAGCCCTTTTGTTATTTGAAATCCAAGATCATGCCTTGGGGAATTATGAAAACGAAGTTGTACGTCAGCTCTTTGCTCGTTTTTGCATTGACGGCTTGTGGGGGATCGCTAAGTGAAGTGGAGAATTTCACTTACGAAACAGATGCAGCAATTGTTGGTGGAAAAGACACAACAAAAGAAAATGTTATTTCTAAATACGTCGTTCTTATTTACGACAACCCCACGAAAACATATTGTACCGGTCTTTTAATCCAAAAAAATATCATTCTCACGGCTGCTCACTGTATTAAATCCGATCAGGCGGGCCTGTCTTTGGCTTTCGGACTGAAGCCACTCTCGGGGGACTATACTCTTCGTCAGGCCGCAAAGGTTTTGACCCACCCCCTTTATAAGAAAAATAACACTCAGGATCGCAATGATCTCGCGTTGATCCTTGTGAAAGGGGATGCCCCCTCCGGAACTCAACTTTTACAAATACCCGGCGAAGAATTTCCTTTAAAAAAAGGACTTCTTTTTACAGCCTCGGGTTATGGGCGCACGTCGGGAAAAAAAGATAACACCGGAAAAGACACGCAAGGTTCAGGATCCCTGCGCCATGTGGAGCTCATGATTGAAAGTGTTGCCGAAGATGAATCCCAATTTTATGTCGATCAAAAGGCTGGCAAAGGCATTTGTAGTGGCGACTCCGGTGGCCCCGCCTTAATGCGCTATAATGGCAAAGACTATGTCGTCGGAATTGCCTCAGCCATCTCCTGGACCGTGCCTAGTGAGCTCGATGGAAATGAAAGAAAAGAATATATCGAGAACAAAGACGTCTGCTCTGAAAAATCCATCTATATGAACGTCAAAAAATTCCGCTCTTGGATCTTAGAGGGCTCACAGAGTTTACTCAAATAAGACGAATTGAATTCATCTTACAAAAAAGTAACCATCTCGATTCAAACTGAGACGACTTGGCTAAGGATTTCAATTCTTCCTCCTGAAACCTCAAGCGATTTCTAGGAAATACCGACGTATTTGTATGACTGGAATTCGGAACGTTTTAGGAATCATTTTAATCACAGTTCATATGCTTCTGGTGGGATGTACGATTGATGGAAGCATCGTTGCTTTAGAACAGTCGTCACAGATATCGACCGAATTTTCAGTAACAGGTCTTTCCGATTCGACGACGGACACCACCCTCAGCGGTTCGCCCTTCCCTTATTTTTCCTGGAAGAATACAGGCGACAGTCAATACAAGGTCACGATCTATGACGCCACCGGCACCACCGAGGTCTGTCCCTCCGTAGATGTAAATGGAAACTTCTTAGAACACCTCACCTGCACACTTTCCGACTATAGCACCTACACCTTTGAAGCTCTGCCCATAGCCAACGGGACCGTGACGGACTTAAATCGCGGCATCCGGGGGACATTTACGACAAAGAAATTACGCTGGAGCAAATCACGCCTGGAATTGTTTCCGGGGGAGTCCATCATTCTTTCTTTCTTGGATGGAGAAGGTCCTTTCACCGCCAGCAGTATCGCCGAGTTCTTTGATCAAGCTCTTTCAACCTACACCGCTCCTCTTCGAACGACAGTCTTGAGTGACACTCTTCAGGTGACGGACTCTCATGGAACGAAGTCCACAATTCCCGTTAAAATCCATGCTTTCACGAATGAAGCGCCTCCGACGACCTATGCCAAGGGCGGAGAAAACGCCGGCATCATACAACTCGCTGAAACAGCCCTAGGAAATATTGTCGCTGTCGGAACCCCCAATGGCCCCCGCGGAAATGCCGAGGCTTTTGTCATCTATAGATCGACTGACAAAGGACAGACCTTCACGGCCGTTGATACTCCAGCCCCAGACTTCGATTCTTACTTCGAAGGATATGCTCACGACATCGTAGTATCCCCCACAAATGGAGTTATCTATGCCTGTGGAAATTTCTGGAATGATCGCTCTGGCAATACCGAGATTATCATCAGAAAAAGTGTCGACGATGGTGTAACCTGGTCAACGGCTTTACATCTTTATGATAATTCGAACGACTATTATTGTTATAATCTGGCGGTGAATTCGTCAGGGCATGTTTTCTTTAGTGGCTATGACGACCTCAATGGTTCTCTTATCAAAGTCTCTAAAGATCAGGGCCAAACGTGGACCCCCATCCTTCAAGACAGCGATTTGGCCCCTGCTGACCTCTCTGCTTTGTTAATTATGGAGACCGACCCTTGGGACAATTTGTGGCTGATGACGAGCAAGGGAATTTTGAAGGGAACCTACAACTCCGGCACCGACACGTGGACCTGGACAAAACCTGTGACCGGTCCAACCTCATTTATTGTTTCCTACGGGGCCGCAAGATCTCACTTTTTTATCTTTGAGTCATCGACGACATTTTATGCAGCCACCTATAAAAACGGAGCTGGCTCTGCCGCTCAGGTGTGGAAAACAACGGATGGTGGAGTCAATTGGACTTCAGAACTTTCGATTCCAACCTTTTATAAATCCAACGGGCTTAGCCGTGCCGATGATGGCTCTCTCTTGTTTTTTGTTCAACTTTCAAGCTATCAAAATCGTCTTTATCGCAAACCCCCTGCGGGAGCTTGGGGCGTTCTCACCGTCACAAACCCCACAAGCGGCCTGGTCCCTGTCGGATATGAAGGGACCGCGATGCTGAAACTTTCTGATGGAACACTGGTGGGGGTCATCAGTGATGAAACCGACGCCCATAACAACCCCATGAGAACCCTCACTTCAACTGATAACGGCGCCACGTGGACCTTTGGAACTCGCAAACATGTCTATCTAAACCATTGGGCCAACTGGACCGAAAATGCTGTTCAAAAACGGGATGATCGAATTGTTTTGGCCTACCAGGGACTTAACGAAAATAATCACTATGGATACTCCATCATCACAACAACGGATGGCGGAAAGACCTGGGTCAAAGAGTTCGATAAATACATGATGACTAACACCGGCGAATGTTATCAAGTCCAAGATTTTGCCAAAAGCACTTCAGGAAAAATGATCATCGCCGGATACAAAAACTACACCTCGGCGTGTTTCATGAGATCCAACGACAATGGAGCCACCTGGATCAGTTCGGACCTGACCGACCCAGCCTCACGCAATCACCTGTATTTGGATTTTGCGACGAATGGAACGGCCTATTCAGTTTCACAAAAAGGAGCTACTTATTCTTTATTAAAGAGCACAGATGCAGGCCAATCCTGGACGGAAACCTCCACGTTGGTCATTGCAGGAACAACCACTGTCGAATACCGGGACTTTAGAATACTAAATGATGGGACTTTGGCGTTAGCAGCCTGGATCGATAACACTTATCTTGCGGTCTACTACTCAAATGATGACGGAACCACCTGGACGGAGAAGATGAGAAGCCCCCACACATCGTCCGTCTTTAAATTCAAACTGGGTGCTGATCAAAAACTTTACGTCTTTAGTTCACAGAAAGTTTTTGTCACCGCCGACAACGGCACAACTTGGACTGAGTTAAGTCTTGACGCCGGAATGACTTCGATTAAAAGCCTGGTCGCAGACAAAAATGGAAAGCTTTATGTTCTGAACAGCGCGGGCCTTCTGCAATCCAAATCCTTCGAAACCGGAGCCTGGGTGACTTTGGAAGATATCTCGACCAACCCGTCCCCTAAAATTCAAGATTGGGATCCTTTCTATGATCTCTTCCTGCTTGGCGAAAATAGCTTTGGATTTATCCTTGAATCGGCGGACCTCTTTATCGGCGGCCAACATCAGATGAGAAAAATGGATTTCTAATCTTACAGAAAAGAACTGACTGACGCGGCCAAATCCCGAGGGTTATCAAAAGGAATTCGATGAGAGGCCTCTGAAATCACCTTCACCTGCAACCCTGGAACTTCTTGCTCTAAGCGACGTGAAAGCTCCACAAACTTGGTATCGCGTTCTCCGACCAGCCATATGATTTTGGAAAGTTGTGACTGCAACAAGGGACGCATGTTACGTTGCTGAGCCAACGACCACTGGGTCAGTGCCAAACTTAATGACTCGCGGGAATAGTCTTGCTCTATACGAAGCGGCTCCTTTTCGCTGCCACCGAAAACAGGTTGCGCATTCCAATTACGCAGAACCATTTCCCAAGGAGCTTTTTGAAATTCTTCGGCCCAATATGAATCATTCATCCAACGCTGTTGGCGCTCGGCTGAAATCGGATCCAACGACTCATGCAGATCATTAAAGCCAGGATTCGTTGAGATCAGGACCGCTTTATACCACAAGGCCGGACGACGTTTCAGCGCATGCAACGCCAAACGCCCCCCCAATGAGTAGCCCACCAAAATGTTGCGCTCTCCTGCACAGCCGTTGAGCTCAACCCACTTTGTGAAGTTCTCTGCCCAAACATCCAAAGAATGTTGAGGCCCCAAATGAGGGTCTTTGAAATAATCCGGAATAAAAAACCGAACTGCCTCTGAAGAAGGCAAGTGCGCTTTGACGGCGGCCCAATCCGAGGGTCTGCCTAAAAATCCATGCAAGAAAAAGAGATTCACTCTTTCCACAAAGATTCATACTCCTTCCAGAACGCCTGGGTTTGCCCCCCGTCGGGGCACAACTCAATGACCTGATGATCCGTGAAATCTGTCGTCACAGGAATATTATGCCATTTCTGATAAGACCAATTCCACATCTTTGCCCAGGATTCGAAAGAAATCTGATGTTTGTTTATGAATATCTCTTTATTAAACATGCGAGAGAAAATCTGACCTCCGCCATTGTTGATAATCACAATGCGGAATCGTTTTGCATCCAACTGAGAAGTCGCCCAAAGTGATGATAAATCATACAGCGCTGTTAAGTCTCCAACAAGACACCAATTCTCAGTCTCAGGGTGAGCCCATCCTAAGAATGTCGAAAGCTGTCCGTCAATGCCATTAGCGCCCCGATTGGCCGCCACCCGCAAAGGCATGGCATCATGAGACGAGCAAGAATCCCACTCGCGGATGGGCAATGAGTTGCCAAGATAGACCGAAGCGCCTCGCATCTTTTTTGAGAGTGCGTAAATCAAACCTTGCTCGGACTCAGGATACTTTTCCAAAAGCGCGCGAATTGTTTCAGCGCGTGCTCCATCCTCAATGTTCACCTTCACATTTTCACGATGAGGATAAGAGAACTCCACCTGACTTAAAAGGTCCAAGGAATTACAGTGCTGAGTGGGACGACTTAAGCCCGTGAAGTGATTAAAGCTGACTGAAAAAACGGGGATGTCTTTGTACTTACTTTCAAGATCTCTCCACACCCGTGCTGTGGGAATCCCGCCAATTCGCAAAATGGAATCACACTCTTTGGATTTCAAAATTCGATGAATCATCTGCTCGCCCGAGCGAATCTCGATATCCTTGATATCGGGATGCCCCCGCAGGCTGGAAATGCCTTCACAATATACTGGAGCTTTGTATTGTTTCAAAAACTCTAACACCGTTCCATAAGCTTTCTCGGGCAAAATGCCCACAATCACCAAAGGCTGATGGGTGTTCAAAAAGTCTTCCATCTCTTTCAAAGTTCCCAGAGGAATTTGCCCCGGAAGCTTCGTTCGCTCGGAAACCGTCGGGAATTCAATCTTAGGAGTCGGTCCGTCGATAAGAGGTTCTTCAAAGCAGATGTTCACATGGACAGGCTTTTTCCACGATAAGGATTTGAAAGAAATGTGAGAGTTCTCGGCATCAATGTCCAAGGCCACTTCGTTGTAGTAGGAAAAAATACCAACCTGCTCGATCGTCTGCGGTGCCCCCGTCCCGCGATAGTGTTTCGGGCGATCCGCTGTGACCATGATCAAAGGCAACGAAGAGTAGGTTCCCTCCACGGCGGCCGGAAGAAGTTCTGCCACGGCGGTCCCTGACGTGGTGATAATCGCAACCGGACGACGAGTGCTGGCGATGCGGCCTAACGCAAAGAACGCCGCAGAACGCTCTTCAAAGAACGAATACACTTTCAGATTTTTATTTTCGTCGAGAATATGCACCAGAGGACTGTTGCGAGCTCCCGCACAGAGGACGAATTCTCGGACCCCCGTGTGAATCAACTCTTGAATGACCTTCGCTGCTAATTCCATGTTTGTCATACTTCAAGCCCCAAAATCTTTCTCACAGACAGGCGTTTTTGATAAAGCTCTCTCCACTCGCGCTCGAACTCACTGGCGGCAACAATGCCACACCCAGAGCCGATCATCGAGACGGAACTATTCCACTGCAAATTTCGAATGGCGACAAGGCACAGAGCCTCCTCAGGACCCAAAAAGGCAAATGGAGCTCCAAACCCCCGACGTCCCTCTTGCCCCGGGAACTCGGCCATCCACTTATAACCTTGCGAACGAGGGGCCACCCCCAGCGCTGGCGTTGGGTGAAGCTGCTCGATCAACGTTAGAAAAGGAGGCTGCTGAGCGCAATGAACCTCGATCTCGGTTTTTAAATGATAAAGCATCGGCAATTCTAAAATCCCCGGCCCTGCGGTTTTCACATCGCCCCAAGACTTCAGTGTATTTTTTAAATCTTCTAAGACAAAAAGGTGCTCTTGCATTTCCTTTTCATCCTCGAGCAAAGACTCTCTTTGAAGAGCTTCCGCTTTAGGACATGTTCCAGCTAAAGCCATGGTTTTTATCACACCCTGGGAGTATTCAAAGAGGACCTCCGGAGTCGCCCCCAGCACACCCTCTCCCTTTTGCCAAAAACCATAAACGTAAAGGGTCTGCGGAGCTTCCAAAAGTGTGAGCAACATCTGCGCTCGTTCGACCGCCGTCACGGTCTGCGACGAGCGCGCAAAAATGGCCGGCACAGCTTTCTGAATTTCATTTTTTTGGATACGGGATTGAATACCCTCCAGAGCCTGACGAAAGTGCTCCTTCTGAGGCTCCACCCAGGAGGCTCCCATTAAGGGCCCCTTAGAAGGGGGCTTTTGAGCTAAGTAAGCCTCACAATTCTTACGCAGCTCCTCTGGGGAAAGACGGTAAGTTCGAGCCCCTTTCAAGGGTGCTGAGGACTTCAAATCGTAGAAATCGGGGAAAAAGACTGTAATTTCGTCACAATCCAAGGCTTCAGATGGCTTAAAAGGCCCCTCAATAAGAATCCATTGATCCCTATGTCGCAAGAGGGCCCCTGCCTCCAAAAAGTTTGTAATGCCTGAGAGCGTTATGCTATTCTGCCGTTCCACTAAAGAAGTCGTATTATGGAAATGCAAACTATGCAAACAACTCCCTCAACCCAAATCGTCAATGTCGGTGGGTTTGATATTGGAGGCCCTCAGTTCACTGTGTTCGCCGGACCTTGCTCGATCGAAAGTTACGAGCAGTTCATGGAGACCGCAAAAGGTGTAAAGGCCTCTGGCGCACATATTCTTCGCGGCGGCATTTGGAAAATGCGCACGTCTTCCAAAGCCTTCCAAGGTTTAGGGTCGTCGTCCTTTGATTTTATCAAAGCGGTTTGCAAAGAAACCAACATGAGCTTGGTCTCTGAAGTGACAGACCCTCGTCAAATCGAAGAGATCTATGATTTGGTGGAGTGTTTCCAGGTTGGCTCTCGCAATATGCACAACTACTCTTTGCTAAAAGAACTGGGCATGCAGAAAAAGCCTGTCATGCTAAAGCGCGGTTTTGCCGCCTTGATCGAAGAATGGGTGAAAGCCGCCGAGTATGTCACCAGCGGCGGAAATCCCAATGTTATTCTTTGTGAACGCGGTATTCGTACTTTTGAAACTGCCACGCGCAACACCCTGGATTTGAATGCTGTGGCTTTTGCAAAAAGAAACACTCACCTTCCTGTGATCGTCGATCCTTCTCATGCAGTGGGCATTCGCGCTCTTGTTCCGGACTTGGCTTACGCGGCAGCCGCAGTGGGTGCTGACGGTATTATCGTTGAAGTTCATCCTCGCCCGGCAGAAGCTTTGTCTGATGGAATGCAGGCTCTGACTTTGGGTGATTTTGAAACCATGATGAGCAAGCTTGATAAAATTCTCACAGCCATCGACAGACCTCTTCATAAGGCGGAAGTTCATGCAAACTAAACATTCTCCCAATCCTGAGATCATCCGCTCGATGTTTTCAAAAGTGGCTGCAAACTACGACAAGGGAAATAACGTCTTGTCGATGGGCATCCACCACTTATGGAGAAAAAAATTAGTTAAATACAGTGGCGCCAAACCTGGCCACAAAGTCTTGGATTGCGCAACCGGCACCGGGGACCTGGCGATTGAATTCAAAAAAACCGTAGGTTCTTCTGGTGAAGTGATCGGAACGGATTTTTGCGCCGAGATGTTGATTCCCGCTCCAGGCAAGGCACAAGAACGTGGTTTAGAAATCAAGTTCGAACAAGCCGATGTGACGCAACTTCAGTATGCTGATAACAGCTTTGATATTTGCAGTATTTCTTTTGGCATCCGCAACGTGGGTGATCCCGTGAAGGCGTTGAAAGAAATGGCTCGAGTGACTAAGCCCGGCGGCACTGTGATGGTGCTTGAGTTCGGTCAAGTCAACATCCCCGTCTTTGGGACGCTTTACAACTTCTACTCTCAAAATATTCTGCCTAAAATCGGCGGACTTGTTACAGGTCAAAAAGAAGCCTACGAGTACCTTCAGAAGTCCTCCGCCGCTTTCCCTTGCCGTGAAGAGTTCTTGGGCCTCATGAAAGACAGTGGCGCCTATTCGCACTGCGAATACACCCCCCTAACAGGCGGGATTGCGTATATCTACAAAGGCACCGTCTCCTAGGTACGGCGTGCCTTCTATTGGGATGACTTAATTTCTTTTTTGAGGATTTCAATCTGCTTCTCAAGTTGAGCCTTTTCTTTCATAGCGCCCACTCGAGACATTGAATTTTGGATAGAAGATTGCCCCAGCTTTTGATTCACTCGCTCCAATCGAGCCTCCAGCACCTCAAGCTTTTGATGCTTTCCAACGATGGAATCGTAGCTCTTTTGCTGCTGCTGTTGCTGAAGATGCAACATTTGCATTTGCTGAATTGAAGACGGCTTTGGTGTTTCTTTGGCAAAAGAGACACACGAAAGAGACAAAGAAAAAAATAATGTCGTAATTGATCTAATTGATTTCATATCATCACAGATAAAGAGGGCTCTCTTTGAGAGCCCTCTTTAGGTTCATGCTTACTTGTTGATATAGAAAAGAGCATTCCCACCGTCTTTGAGACGATAGTAGACTTCACAGTTTTCACCACCACCCGTTTCACAGGCTGTGTTTGCCGCCGCAGCTGCACAAGTCGCATTCGAAGAGTTCACAAGACGTGTTTTTGTCTTCATGTCGACAAGAACTTTGACATCAGAAACTTTCTTGAAGCTGAGGATTTGAGATCTTTCAGTTTCACAAATTGTTTCAGAGTTCTCCGCGCCCTTCACGGACACGTGCTCAGTCTCTTTACCACTGACAACACCGCTAGTACCATCTGGAGAGTAGATCACTCTTTCAGTCATATGATTACCATCGGGCTTATTACGGCCTTCCGCTACAACAAAGTTCGCGATGCTTGTCGCACCCCAGTTAAAGTGGTAACGCTTAAAGCATCCCGCTTCATCAACCTTGGAATCCCAGTAGCTTTCAGCATAACAACGATAACGAGTCATGTTGTTCACGATATCTTTACAGTAAGTGGTATTTGCCACAACGTTACCTTCAGGATTGTATCCCGTCATATCCTGATTCGTAAGAGCTCCCGACAAAGCCGAACCATCAAATCCACTGAAATTTCCATGAGTATTTGTGCACGAAATCGCCGCTGAGTTCAGCGTATAAGGACAAGTCCAAGATTTAAATCCGGCAGGTACACCCGTCGTGTTTTCAGTACAAGATCCCGCAGGAGTCAAAGAACCCCAGTTGCTGATCATCACAGGTTTGTTATTTGCATCCACACAGCCACCACCCTCGATGTGCGCAGAATACACATCCGGACTGGAAGCCTTAACCATTTTACAGACAGACGCCGTCTTGCCTTCTACAGAAATACGGTCACAGCTCCACATATCATGTTTCGCTTTTGCCGCCGTTTTCATCCATGCCAGATTACAAGATCCGACCACGTTAGTTCCACAAGTGTCCCCACCGAATCCAGTTGGAGTTGTGAATGTGAAGGCATCGCCAAATCCAACACTTCTTTGTGTTGCACCATCCATGTAGTTAACTGGCATAGTCAGAGCAATTTTCGCATTGGTTCTTGAGTCAGCATCCGTGAAACCAATCACATTACCACAGGCATTAACTGTCGCTGAATCCTTCCAGAAAGAAAGACCATAAACAGGTGTCGTGGTTTCATTTCCTTGAGCATCCAACTCCACACCTTTAAGACCAATAAGGAAAACGTTTTCATTCTCTTTAGGTCCGTGACATTGATTGTCTGGAGTCCCCACAGGACAAGCGCTCACGTAACCCGTAGGCAAAGTGCCTTCAAAAGGCGTGATTGTCCAGTTTCCACTCAAATCCAACGCCGCAGATACGGGAGGAGGTGTAGTACTTACGGCTGAAGAAATAGTATCAACGTCAACAACCACTTCGCCATCCGCGTTGATAGCAATTGCACCCAAGTTCACGTTGTCAGCCAGCGTGATAGACTCTGACTTTTGCGTATTCCCATCCATATCTTTTTTGGAGTTATCTTGGAACTTAACAGTTCCCACCGACACCAAAGATGTTTTGTTACGGAAAACCGCCATCACCTGAGAGCCTTTCGCCCCAGCCAAAGAAACCGTGAAAGAGCCATCCGCATTTACGTTGGCCTGACCAATCGCTGGCGGAGTCGTGAATGCAATCGCATAGATCTCAAGATCCGCCAAAGTGATTGCATTTACTCTAACGTCGTCTGAGGGTTTACCAGAAACTGAGGACACAAAGCTTGATCCCAAGGTTCCAGAAATTGTTAAATCACTAGCGCCGCTTAATGCATCGGTACCGCCGGCTCCCGTACAGCGAACCATCGCCGCACCCAACAGCAAGACCGTGGCCGCTTGAACCACCTTCTTCCATGTAAACATTCGTACACTCCTTTGTGTCCATGACACTTGTTTAAATACACAAATCCAGAGCGAGAATTTCACCGAGGAAATCCTCACTTTCAAAGATGTCAAACTTCACTTTGAGGAGTTCATGGTGATTGACAAACACTTAGGAGGGCAAATTTTTTTCAAAACCAGGACCAGCCATTCACAAAAATTTAATAAAAGAAAATCACAAATTGTTTTGTCGACGTACGCAAAAGCCCCATAATTCTAGACCTTTTCTACTGTTAATTGTTTACTGCCAACATTCGATGAAATTGAACACGTGGACCGACGTAAGGCTCCCGCCCCAGATAACCAGGAGTGTCTTCCAATCTTTGAACTTGAGGCTGTGGAGGAAGTGGATCAGGAATATACTTCTTCGTCGGACATCCCCAAAATGCCAATGCGACCAGAGCAAGAAGAAGAGTGA
>JANJTG010000483.1 GCA_024711265.1 Bdellovibrio sp.
GGACACCGGTCGATGGGCAACTGGGCATATCGGCCGGGGCTGAACCCGTACGGATACTGCCAGTTCGCCCGAAGCCGGGAGCGTCACGCCTCGTTGAGGTCCTGGCGCGAGACCGCGGGGCACGCGTGGCGGAGCGAGCAGGGCCGGATTCGAGCCGCGCTCGGACTCGCCCTCTGGCCACCAGCGTCGCGCGGGGCGACGTGGCTACGGCCCGAGCGCCACCTGGCACCGCGGGCAGTCGACGATGAGCCGGGGCGCGCCGGTCGGCGCGTCGTAGACGAGACACCCGCCGCCGAGCAGCGCGCTGCGCATCGTCAGCATGCGGCCGCTCTGCAGGTACATCAGCCCGAGCGGCGCCTCGCCGCCGTCACGCACGAGCGTGAACTGGATGCCGCAGCCCCCGTCGTTCGACGCGTACTCGCGCACCGTGTCGCCGACGGCGAGCGGCGCCGCGCCCTGGCAGACGAGGTCCTCCACGTGGAAGGTGAAGTCGTGGCCGCCGCCGCAGGAGGAGGGGATGCACGGCGCGGTAGGCGGGCAGCGCAGGCACTCGAGGTTCTCCTCCTCGAGGCCGCAGGTGTCGCCGCCGACGGCCGCGCACTCGAGCACACAGAGGCCGGCGAGGCAGCTCCACGCGCCCGCCGGGGAGCCGAAGGCGGAGCAGAGTCGCACGGGCGTGGGGACCGGGCCACAGTCCGCCGGCGCGACACAGCGCAGGAGCGGACCGGCGTCGAAGGCACCAGCGTCGGCGCGACCACCGTCCCCGTCGCCTGCACCCGCGTCCGCCCCCGGGCCCGCGTCGAGGCCCGCGTCCACGCCGCGCTCGGGCACCGGCACGAAGTCGGGCGCGCACTGGCAGCCTGAGAGCACCACGGCGAAGGCGAGCGCGGAGCGGAGCACGGGCGACACCGTAGCGGGGCGAGGAGGAAAAGGAAGCCGGGGCCCGGCCGTCGCGCGCCCGTCCGCCGGCCCGCCGCCGTCGAGCCCCGGCCTGTCCCTCGGGCAGCGAGGCGCCCCGTGGCCGTGCTAGGGAGCCGCCCATGGCCACGCTCCCCGAAGTGCTCGCGCTCCCCGAGAAGAAGAACCTCGTCATCGACGACTGCTGCACGCTCATCGACCAGGAGGTCGCCGACAAGGGCG
>JANJTG010000243.1 GCA_024711265.1 Bdellovibrio sp.
ATACGAGAATTCGCTGCTGACAAGTTTTCATAAGAGACATCTAAGTTACTGACCGTCGATTCCAGTCGCGATTGCATCGCACCGAAGTTCGCGCGTAATGAACCCACCTTGAGAATGGCTTGGTCCACCGATTCAAGCGTATCACGGGCATCACTCTTATCTCCCACCGAAATTCCCGAAATACCCAGCGAACTGGTCGTCGCATCGGCATCAAAATCGAAGGCAATTACGTTTTCCTCACCACCATAGGCGCCGACATGGAATTCTAACTTTCCTCCACTGCCGTCCAGAAGTTTTGTGTTACCAAAAGTGGTTGTTTTTGCAATACGATCCGCCTCTTGGATCAACTGCTGAGCTTCGTTGTTAAGAAAGCCCCTCTCCGTATCACTCACGGTATCAGAAGCGGCCTGCACACCCAATTCGCGCAGACGAATCAAGATGTTTGACATCTCACTCAGACCCCCCTCACCCACTTGCGAGAACGAAATCGCGTTGTTCGCATTGTTTCGGGCGGCAGCGATACCTTTTAATTGTCCTTTAAAGTTTTCCGAGATCGCCAAACCAGCGGCGTCATCGGCGGCATTTACTATACGAGAACCTGACGCCAAAGCCTGCGCCGAATGTTCCGCACGTTTTTGTTGTTTGGATAGCACACGTTGTGCTGCGATAGATGCGGTGTTGGTAGCAATTCTTAAGCCCATAAGAACCTCCTAAGGGATTTAAGATCACTGCCGTTGATTTATGTGGAATTTAGATTGGACCAAGGTAGCACCACTTACCTTTAGAACATCCAGAATCCCGTCAACGTCCCGTGATCGATTGTTTGTTTTTACTAACTCTTAAAATTCAATTTTTTAAATTTAGGTTGGAAAGGTCCCTCGGGATCGGGGTGACTGTCCCGATCTTCGAGGGCCCATTGCCGACGGAGGTATTTCCTTTGAGGAGCTCTCTGGGGAGAGCTTTTTTGGAGGAGGTCCTAAGCCGCAACTTTATTCCCAACAAGTAACAGCAAACTCTTCGGACCATGGTCCAGAAAACTTTAGGGCTTAGGTCTAGGAATTTTTAACTTGACGCGTCTAATTATTGATTTTACTGGATATTAAGGTCTAAAAAATTTTGCGACTAAGGTCTAGGAAGGCCCCGACCAAGGCCGTGAAAGCGATGTTTTATCAAAGACTTATGTTACACTCTTTGGATCCCTAACGACTCTGAACCGAGAGAAGATTCATCCCCGCTGTTGAAGGCGACGCCATCATCACCCTTTGCACATACTCCGTCAGAGGTTCTTTCTTCACACGCTTTTCATTGTCGCTGCCATCTCGTGAGGCTCCATTACTGGCGTGAATCATGTAAAGCACGCCCTTCTCACGAATCAGAAATCCCTGATGAGAAACATCCAGCTTCGTTCCAATGGTTTTCTTCAAATCCCAATTCGGTCTCACCACATGAAAAATCGTTCCCGAAGGAATGCGTTTCACCAGATCTGGATTTGCCAGAAGATCTTCTTTGGCGACATAAGGAATCTCTGCCAGCACTTTGCCAAACTGACGACCGAGGTGTTCATATGCTTCTCCCTTAAAACGGAACCACTGATCTTTCTCGATCCACGTCTGTGACCATTTCGTCTGTGCTCCCGCAATAGACCCGGTAATGTCTTTCACAAATCCCGCGTGAGTATTATTAGGAATCCAGTCGATGCTAGAAAAATGATTGCGAGTTTCATAAGACACTCGGCCATCCTTGTAGCGAATCTGATCTATGGTGCGACGAAACTCCTCAGGACTTTGCGACAAGGATAAAGCCAAAACCGTTTCAACAAATGTCGTGCAATCAAATCCGTCAAACCGATAAAGAGGTTTGCGACTGAGTTCTCCGGCCTCACCCTCTCCCAAAGGGTCCACAAGATAAGGACTCTTTCGCTGCAAAAACAACTTTGAAAAGTACTCAACACGAGAAGAATTCGATGACGCCGATTTCAACGTCCACTGGCTTTCTAAAGAATTTCTATATAGCAAAGACAAAGCCTCTTCCGTCTGTGCGCGAGAAGGCTTCTGGACAGTGGTTTCCACCGCCAAAGCCAAAGATCCCATCGGCATCAGGCTGGCCACTATCACGGCCGCCAGAAGAGATTTTTTCATATCCATACCTCACACGTACAAATTAAAACTCACAACCAATCTAAAATTGATTGTGGCAAAAAGGTCTGACTTCATTCTGATTCACTAAAAAAAGTTTCTGTTCCAACTGCGCTAAAAAATCCAAACGTGCCTTTGCAAGACGCTCTTGACCCGATTGCTGAACCTGCGCAGGCACAGTCAAAATCAAACGAACACTCTTCACCTGAGGGTTGTCGAGCATCACTTTCCAGAAGTCCTTAAGAAACACATCTTCCGGGTTGTGAATAAACTCGTTAGCGGCATGGCGAACCTCCAAAGTTTTGCTGCTCGCCGAAGTCAATGCAATGCCATCAAGATTTGTGTAGACTCCTGCGGAGGAAACCGGAACCTCGATCACAAGTGCCGGCAGAAGATCTCTTCGAAAAGCCTCCTGAATCAGACCAGCCAGTCTTTGCTGCTCTTGGAAACTTATCACGTCTCTTTTATTCAGTTTTTCATGAAAAGCCACAAAGTCATAACGATTGGAAAACGAGGGTGTGGCATAAGCCTCAACGGCCACAACCAATAGAACTAGGATAGATAAGAAATACGTCTTCATTGCTGCTCTCCTCGCGCTCCAAAATTGATACAACTTTGGTGCCGAAATGGCGGAAACGACAATGCAGAACGACTCAAGATGCTCCGTTAAACATTTAGGCACAGCCCTAAAATGTCACCCCAGCAAAGCCTCCTTATGCTCCATGAAAGAATCCAGAACCTCTTTAAGAATGACCGCATGATTGATTTTTTCATCATGAGCCGCATACAGCAAAGTGACATTATGGTGACGAGCACGCGTTGCAAGATCCGTAAGTTTATGGGAGGCCTCGCCCCCTTTGAGCTCCTTTTTATACTTGGTCCGAAACTCTGAAAAATTCGCTGGGTCATGAGCAAAGGCCTTGCGGATTTCTGTGCTGGGACAAAGCTCCTTCGGCCACTCGTCATATTTCAATTCAGATTTTTTCACACCGCGAGGCCAAAGACGATCAACTAAAACTCGATACCCATCATCCTTGCTCGCAGCTTCATAGACGCGCTTGATTTTGACCATACCAACCTCCCCCCAGATTATAAAATACGTCAATACAACGGCCGCTACAGAAACCTAAATGTTGTGAATGAACAAAAATATCTCCGCCCCCTCGTTTTATAGAGTAAATACTCCATTAAATAATTCGGAATTATCTTGACGAAAAACAGAGAAAATCAGTTCTATCGGACCACGATTCTCTATACAGGAGGGGTCCCTTGAAAAAATCAATCTACGCACTTTTAAGTGCCTTTGCCTTTCTCAGCGTTTTCAACACACACCACGTCCATGCTGAAGAGGTCACAACGACTTCCACGCAGGCTGGGCCATCTTGGGTGTTCACTTACAGCTACTATAAATACTCTTTGCAAGGCGAAAACACCGCCAACACACAAATCTATAAATTCGATGCTTCCACCGTAGATCTTCATCTGGCGACGGCGACATGGCTCTACAGTCCTCAATGGACTTTCTTGGCCTTTGCTCCCTACATCAAAAACATGGTAGAGACGATTTACGAGCCGACTCCGGCGGGGCTGAACTTCAAAACACGTGACTACACTGAGGGTTTGGGCGACATCCGCTTGATGGGCTTAAGTCCTTTATGGGCTCAGGAAAAGCACCTTCTTATGTATGATATCAGTGTCACTCTTCCTACAGGAAGCACCGATGAGTACTTTACCTCTGCTCCCACACAAAGAGCCGCTTACAATATGCAATTGGGTTCGGGCACTCCAGACCTGATTCTTGGCTCCACTTACAACTACAGCGTTGACCAGTGGGTGTCTTCAGCTCGTGGCCAAATCACTTTACGTGGAGGCAAAAACGCCCGTGGTTATGCCTTCGGAAATGAACTTCAAGCTCATCTCAATAGCAAGTACCAACTGACCTCTTATTTCAACCTTGGCGCTCAATTAAGCTATAAAGCTCGCGGTGCCATCGACGGCCACGACGACAAGTATGAGCGCTTCAACAACTATGTTTCTCCTGTGGATCCCTCCATCCGCGGAGACGGCCATCAGTACTACCATGCCCCCCAGATCTCATGGGATGCCAGCATTTTGGCGAAGTTACAAAGTCCTAACTATTCCCGTTATTCCGCAAGCCTTGAGGCGGGAATTCCTTTCTGGCAAGGGGCTATCAACAAAGATGACATCCGTCTGGACATCAAATACTGGTTCGCGGCCTCTTTAAACGCGGTCTTCTAAAGACCCGTGAAAGAATAACACCCTCTGAAAGCCGTTGATTGACAGGGCTTTCAGGGAAACCTAGAACGACCTCTGAACAAAAGTAGGAGGTCGTCTTATGAAATCTCTCGCCTTTTTTCTGCTCTTTGGGGCTCTGTCAGCGCAAGCTGCGGTCCTGTCTCCGAGCTCCATTGAAGTTCGCTTTTCATACTCTGCGGAATTTCAAACCCATGATACTTCCGACCCCGTAACTTTGGCAGACACTCATGCCCAACACCTTTTTGGATATCTGCAGTCCCCCTCCATCGTCTCATCTTTTGGAGTTAACAACCGCACTCTGGGTGTGGGGGCCCCTCGACTTCCTTTGAGCTATGAGATTTTAAAAAACAGAAAGTCTTCAGGAATTCGCACCATTGCCTATAAGGTTTCCGGAATTCTGCTTTTAAATAAAAAAGCGGCTGCGGACCTTCTCAAAAACGGTTCTTGGCAAATCACCCTTCCTTCAGATCTTGATAACTTCTACGATGAGAAATGCACCGATGAACACTACTCGGGATATGGTGACTTCTGGTATTTCTATGACCCCTTCCGCAAAGGTTGTGAATTCCTGCGTGCTTCTCCTTTCGCGTCGCTTGTGACGGTCAAAATATCTCCTATCAAAAAACAACTTGAAGATGCCGATGCAGCCCTGGAAGAAGTTCGTGGTGACAATGGGAACGGAGAACTCTTTCAAATTACGACGATCAATGGTTTCTCGGAAAATGCTCGAGATAAAATGGATGATGGCCGTCTTAGTTTTGACGAAATCAACACCTGGTTGAAGGAGCTCGGCTTTACAGAAACCATCATCGCCCGCTACCTGAATCGCCCGGTTCATCAATTCGATAAAAGCGTTCGCAAAAGTGACGGCTCCGTTGTTCACATCCGTGTGACCCGCCTTCTCGCGGAAACCGCCATCGCCAGTAAGAACGTGACCTTTGCCAAATTTTTCAAAAATGCGGTGAAGAACGCCGATGTCATCATCTACGCCGGTCACTCGGGCCTTGGGGGAAACCTTGATATTGGGTCTTTGGAAGAAAAAGCTGGCCCCCTAGAGTTCGATGCTAACAAACGTCAAATCTTCTTCTTTGATGGTTGCTCAAGCTATTCTTATTATCTTTCAATGTTCGAAGAGCAAAAAGCCAAGGGAAAGATAGACATTCTGACCAACGGATTGGCCAGCTACTTCTCTTACGAAGCCCCGATTCACAAGGCCTTCTTTAGACAGCTCTTTAAGGTGAATAACAATCCGACCTGGAGCGAGATTCTCACCGACATGGAGAAGCCCCTCCGAGGCATGACTTTCATGCTTAACGTTGGTTCTCTTTAAGCCACGACTCAAGCTCTGCGCGACCCTGCCAACGAAGGGTCGCCATATTTTCTGCAGAACGGATTACCGCAAATTGGACTGAACCCTGACGAGGTTGAGAAGCCAAAAGGCTGATGGCACTTGCATAGATTCGCGGCTGATCTGACGGCAAAACATGCCCCGCGTTCTCTACCACGAGAACTCGAACTGGCTTTCCACTGGCTAAATAATTCTTCACAGCTTCAATTTGATTTTTTAAACGCTCTTCATTTTCTTTGCCTGCGAATATAAAATCGCGAGTGCGCTTTTCTGATTCAAATTTCCATTGAGTAAGATCAAAATCCTCTACCGCTCTGGCGATCGTCACATAACCTGCCTTGATGTCGGACACGCGAGGATTCTCACCATAAAACTCAGGATCCGACTTCAAATTCTCATCGACCGTCTTTCCCCAATGCGTGGAATAGGCCTGATCACGAAACTGACGAATCCAAATGGGAGCCATAAAAGGATTAAGGCGCAACCAGTTTTCCCATAACTCCGCGTTTTTAGCGGCTTCCGGATTGGCCTCCGTGGCCGTTCCCAGGGGAACTGTTTCAATGACATGAGGAAACACTTGAGGGTCTAGAAACGCCCCCACCGAAGAGCTGTAAGACAAGGTCACTGGAATGCCTTTTTTAACCCCCAGAAAAGCGACCAGCTCTTCAATGTCCTTTGCGAACTCTTTGGCGCGAGTTCGATTATCTGAAATAAAGTACGGTGCTTCAGAGCTCTTCAGCCCCTGAATTGACAAAGGGTGCGCACTTAAAGATGGCATCACCAAATTCCAACCTAAATCAGCCAACAGACGCACGGAGCGGTCGGAGGAGTTCAAAGAGCGATTCACACCAGGAAGAAGGATCAGTGTGGGAGCGTCCATTTTTTGAAAGATGGTTTCGTAAGCGATCACTTTTCCAGGCCCCAAACGAAGATGTCGGATCTCTGCCAAAGAGAGGGAAGAAACAAAAAGAAGTGAGAATAAAAGAACCCATTTTTTCATCATAACTTGACCCTGCCACGAAAATAAACTTCTGCTGTCGCCCCGAGAGTTAACAGAGCCCCTCAAAGAACGCAAAAAAATTATGTAGAATGAAAACTCTAAAGAGCCCCATCAGCTAATACGGACTTTTTAAGACCAGGATAGTTGCGGCGTTCCCGAGCCGCTTGGGCCTCTTCTTCCGTCGCAAGGCGGAATTCAAAGCGATTCTTAGGGTCACCAAAGCCCAAGCGAGCCAAGGTGTTTTGCTTCGAAAGGTGATCATAAAAACCCGTAAAAAAATCAAACCGATCGGGCCCGACGACCCCACCACCCGCATCTCGAATGATGACAAAACCATCATGTTCTTCCCCATTCGGCATCACGGCTCCAACCAGGCGAGGAATAAAAATAACATCCCCGACCTTATAAATTTTCAAATCAGCCGCAACGGAAAAGTAGGGATCTAAACAGCTACTACGAACCCCGTATCCATAGGGGCAAACATTCAGGTCGACCTCCACGAAGCGAGGCATGCCTTCTTTGGTTGAATGATAGTTATAAGAAGTGATCTTCTCTCCGTCATCGACAAAACAAGATCCCTGCATCAGACACTTTTTATAATCACCCTCACACAAGGTCACTAAAGTGTGCCCATCCGGAGACAGCAGATCCCGCAGTGTATTTGCCGAACAATGGGCCTGCTTCTGATGTATGGTTGGTTTGTAGTAGATGGTGGGGCTCATCGAGAGTCCCTCGGTACTTTTGGAAACCGCACAAGATGCAAGGAAGAAAGAGAGCAATAGAATTGCACGAGCAAGCCACGTCACTTTTTATCCTCCTTACATTTCCTTCTTTATAGCAAACTTTGCCTTTTAAATCCGGAGAGTCGGGATAAATACAAATCCCCATTGCAAACACTTCATGGATGTCAAAAAAATGAACAGGGACGAAATGCTCAAACAGTGATTATTTTGCGGTGCAATTTAGGATCAGTCCCATTTTTAGAGGACATGCGAACAAGTGATAGTCTTTCTCTGCAAACACAGCCTGAAGCATCTTATAAGTTTTTTTATCACAAAAACTTAGTTGAATAGCTCCACCTTGAGCGACCGGGTAATAGTCAATGGACTGCAGCCCTTTTACGCCGCCAAAAAGAGAGACGACCGCCTCCAACGCTGTTTGCTGATTTTTCTCATCGCAGATTTCCTCTGCAAACGTATTCAGCGAAAAAGACTGGATCACTAGAAAAAGGACCATGACCACAACTTTACGAAGCATAAATACCTCCTCTTTTCGGAATCAAGGGATAGGTCGGAGAGCACGGACTGTCAAGAACCAGGGCCGTTCCCCCCATTTTACTGATGGCATCCGCAGAGTCGCCCCAAAATAACCACACTTTTGTACTTGGGGAAGGTCCCCTGCTCGCAAACTGAGTCATTCGACACTGCCACGAAGGAACTTGGCGTGAAAAAGACCGGATTCGTGAGGCTTTCTTAAGTACTCATTGCCCCCCTGTCGTCTATGGGATATCACTAAATTACACAGGCTTTTCGAGGACATGACTTTAAGATTAAGAATTTTCTTATTCAACCTTATCTCCGTCTTTCTTGCGACATTCGTAGTCGCACTTATTGGCCTCAAAATTGTGGAGTCCACTGTCATTGACAGCACTTATGAGCGTTTAACGCAGATTCGAATCAGCAAAACAACAGCCATCGAAAATTACTTCCGTGATTTACAGACTGCCATCAACCTGATCTCGACGCATGAACAAACCGACGATCTGTTGCTGACATCCCGACTAGACGCTCATCCTGAATTTAGACGCTTGTTGGATAACTACGTTTTGGACTTCAACATTTACGATATGGCCCTCGTAAACCCCAAGGGAATTGTCGTCTATACCACTCGGAAAGATATTGAAGACGGCACTTCTATTTTGAAGGACCTTCCCGCCAGCAACAAACTGCATGATCTTTTCACCTGGGGCATCAAAGCTCAAGAGAGCGCCACCTTGTTCCTGGACTTCGACAAGGACCCCATCAACCCTCATTCCGCCACGGGCTATGTCGCCTCCCCAATCTACCGCGGGAACAGGCCCCTCGGCGTACTTATCCTCAAGATTTCAATTTCAGAAATTGATCGCATTACCAGCGACAATTTTGCATGGGCCACCCATGGCATGGGACAAACAGGCGAAACTCTGATCTACGGAGAGGATTGGAGCTTACGCAACACGGGTCGTTTTCGTGTAGAAAAACAACAGTCCGGCACGACATCCCCGGATGCCGAGATTCTGTCTTCCAATCGCGGAGATGAAGACATAAAGGAAATTGAAAATCTCAGCGAGGTTCGCGAGCTCGGCACGGACTATCGTGGACAAAACGTCATCCGCTCCATAGGTAAAATCTATTTACCTAATGGAGAGCTGTGGTACATCCAAACCAAGATTGATGAAAGCGAAGCCTTTGCTGTTTTGGATCGCATTGCGATCGCTTCAAGTGCCGCCGCGGTTTTGATCTTTATTTTATTCTTCTTCGCAACATTTGCGGCCACGGGAAAAGTCGTTGAGCCTATACAACTTCTGACCGATCGTTTGGAAAAACTTGGCACCAGCAATCTCACACAGAAAATCAACTACAGTTCCAAAGATGAAATCGGCCTTCTGGTTAGCAAATACAACCAATTGGCGGATCGTCTTGAAACCACCACGGTGTCAAAAGAGTTTTTAGATAGCGTCATTCAGTCCATTAAGGCCTTTCTTTTTATCGTCAAAGTGTCTCACCATGAAGACTGGCGACAATGCTCTTACCTCATCTCTCAGGCCAATGAATCAGCTCTTAAACTTTTAGGGCTTTCCTTCCAACAACTTGCTCAGATTGATCTCAAAACTTTGATTCACGCCCAAGAGGAATTCGAAAACTACACCTGGCTTCTGCAAACCCGACACAGTATTGAAGCCGAGATTACGAACCATGAAGGACGACGAGTTCCTATTCTGATGAATTGGGCCGCCCTTCCCAATAGAACCACCAGCAAAGACCTTACATTCGTTTTTGTCTGCACTGATATCACCGATCGCATCACCGCAGAACAAGCTTTGATTGAAGCACGAGAACAGGCCGTGAAAGCTTCCCAGGCAAAATCCGAATTTCTTGCACGCATGAGTCATGAAATTCGCACTCCCCTGAACGCCATCATCGGCATCACCGACATTCTTGCGGAGTCAGATCTCAAGCCCGAACAGGCTCAATTGGTCAAGGTTTGCGCCAACGCCGGAGAGAACCTTTTAGCATTGATTAATGATATTCTGGACATTTCCAAGATCGAAGCGCGGGAAGTCCGCTTGGAAAGAATTGCCTTTGATCTCGAATCCACCACCACAAATATCTGCGATATTCTGAAGCAGAAGGCGGCAGAGAAAAATCTTCACTTCCATCTTCGCATAAATCTTGAACAAGCCCCCTCCCGCTTGATTATTGGCGACCCGACTCGACTTCGTCAGATTCTGTTCAACCTCATTGGCAATGCCATTAAATTTACGCAGAAGGGGGAAATCGCTGTTGCCTTGGAATTCGATGGGCCCGATAAAAAATTTATCCGCTATGCCATTCAAGATACCGGAACAGGAATCCCTGATGATAAACAACACCTTCTTTTCCAAAACTTCGTTCAAGCTGACAGCTCTATCACTCGCAAATACGGCGGCAGTGGGCTGGGACTTACGATCTCTAAAAATCTTGTGGAATTAATGGGGGGACGGATCTGGTTCCAAAGCACGGAGGGCAAGGGTAGCACCTTCTTCTTTACGGTTCCCTACCTACCTACGGAATCGTCCGTCGAAGTCAGCAAGGCTCCTGAGAAACCTCAAGAAGCTGTTTCTGTCAATGAATCCATCGTTTCTCGAAATGCTCGTATCCTGATCGTTGACGACACAGAAGACAATCGTTTCCTTCTGCTCACTTACCTCAAGAAGCTTCCTTTTGACGTGGTTCAGGCAGAAAATGGGAAAGAGGCCGTCGACAAAGTTCTACATGAACATTTCGACCTCATTCTCATGGATATTCAAATGCCGGTGATGGATGGCTATGTCGCCACCCAAAAAATTCGCCAGTGGGAACAAGAACAAAATCGCAAGCCCATACCAATTATTGCTGTCAGCGCCAACGCCATGTCTGAAGATGTTCAAAAATCCTTGGACGCTGGCTGCACAGAACACGTGACCAAACCAATTAAGAAATCAGCTTTGCTGGAAATGATTCAACGCTACACCGTCTAGCTGACAATTTTTCCCTGCCGAAGGGTCGTGACTTTATTGCCCAGAACCTCAACATCTCTTTGATCATGAGTCACTAAAAGAGTCGGGATCTTTTCCACCTCGATAACTCTTTTCACGACCTTACGACTTTCTTCGCGCAATTCCTGATCCAAAGCGGAAAAAGGTTCATCCAAAAGCAATAATCGCGGTTCTCCGATGATGGCCCTGGCTATAGCGACTCGTTGCTTTTCACCGCCGGACAAGATGGCGGCTTTTCTTTGCAAAAAGCTTTGCATCTGCATTACTTCAGTCAGCTCTTTCATCCGCGCGGCTACTTTCTGTGGATCCACGTCACGGGCTCGTGCCGCAAATAAAATATTCTCTTCGGCCGTCATATGAGGAAAAAGATCCAGGGTCTGAAAAACAACTCCCAAACGCCGTTGTGGTGTTTTTAGCTTGGCCAGATCTACCCCCTGAAAGGTCCACTTCATTCCCGGGCAGGGTTCAAGCCCCAAAAGAATACGAAAGACCGAGGTTTTTCCAGAACCTGATGGACCCCAAAGCACCGTGACACCTTCATCAAGGATCTCCCAGGAGTCGATATCCAATTTAAAATCCCCATAATCACGATGTAAATTTTCGACGTAGGACACGACTTCCTCCCACACATATTACAAAACACAAGAGTCCTGACACAATAATGAGACTGCTTAGAACAATGGCTTGGTTCAAACGATATCCAGACATTAAAGTTTCCGTCATCATCGCGATGCTTAAATCGCGATGGGCCAGAATCCGCGAAACCGCAAAATCTCCACTTGCCCAGATGGCGGCGATCCCCGCCAACAACCCCGCCCGATCTGAAAGTTGAGGAAAAAGAATTTCTTTAAAAATTTGCTTCGGAGACGCCCCCATTGCATAGGCCACGGTCGTTTGCGCTTGTAACGCGTGCAATTCTCCGTCCCACCCCATACGGAAAAGGCTATTTAAACTTAAAAGAGTTAAAGCAATTGGAATCTTCACGTAAGGATAAAACCCTTCGTTTGGAGAAATAATCAACAAACTAAAACAGGCCAACGAAGTCGAGGGAGCTACATAACCATTCAAAAACTTTTCAAACCAGGTCTTGGGCCAACAAAATGCAATTAACATCAGTCCCAGGTAACAGAGAACCCCCACACTCAATCCCAAGATTAGACTTCCCAGGAAATTCCAAAGAACGGCGGACTGTAAATCATAAAAAGTGGAAAGCATGGAAAGTCCCGAAAAGAATCCCTGCACATATCCGAGAAGATAAAGACCCGACAAGCCCAACAACACGATAATTCCCGAAAAACTTCTCAAAAGATTTAAATTCGCGACCCTCGTACTATTAATACCTCGTCCTCGACTGGCCACAAAAGACAATGCAAAGATAAATGTCGACTGCAAAAAGGCCAACAAAACTGCATGCCCCCAATCGTTTGAAAGTCGAATTTTTTCGTAGATCAAGACCTCCACCGTCGTGCCTTTTCCGCCACCGACGATCAACGGAACAGAGAAGCTGCCAAAGCAGATGACAAAAATAAAAAGCCCCAGCAGCCAAAAATCTTTTTTAAGCATGGGAACAAGGCCTTGCCACATAAATTGCCATCGCGAAACACCTTCAACATAAGCCAGTTCCGCAACTCCCCCTAATTTGCTCTCAATGATTCCCGCCAACAGCACCGCCACAAGTCCAAAATTCATCAGGGTATGGACGATCACAATACCGGCAATCCCCATAGGAAAAGGCTCAATGATATTCAGCGTGGATAAAAGAATAAAAATAGGCGGAAGAAAGTTAGGCAACAAACAAAGGATCTCTAAAATGAATCGACCTGGCCTGAAGGCCTTTTCACTCAATGCCAGAAGTCCCAGAGCAACCCAAAATCCAACCAAAAGTGAAAAGAGAGCAGAAAAGAAGGCTTGAGTGAAGCTGTTCTTAAATGCCCACAACAGCTCCGCCCCGTCGGGCCATGTCGAAACACGAAACTGTGTTAACAAAAAAAGAAATGGAAAAAGTAAAAATAGAACAAGACTAAGACGAAGACAGCTTCTCAGGTTCAATTGAGATCGCCTCGCCGAATTTCTGTCCAACGTTTCAAAAGACGATCCACTTCTCCTGAAGACAAGGCATCAAAAGTCTCCATCGTCTTAACCTTCATCAACGGTTCAAAGGCAGAGTTTTCCATCACGCCCTTCATCACAGGGAACATGTAGTTTTTCTCCATGATGATCTTCTGGCCCTCTTGAGAAAGCATCAGATTTATGAACTGCTCGGCCAAATCACAATGGCGGCAAAATTCAGGAATTCCAACAAATTCAAATTGCACCGGAAGTGGTTCAGCGAACGTCAACGCTAGATAGTCTTTTCTTTTTTCTTCAATCTCGTGATATAGAGGCGAAGTCACATAAGAGTAGACAAGTTTAGTTTGTTTGTTCGTGAAAAGACCATAGGCCGTAGACCATGTAGGTGAAAAACTGTGTGCTTGTCCCATGATCTTTTGAAGATATTTAAAACCTTCCTCTTCACCTTTAGAGCGTATCACCCAATACAAAAACTGCATACCAGGAGAACTAGTGCGGGGATCCTCAAAGGCGATCTTCTTTGCCAACTCGGGATCCAAAAGATCATCTAGGGAACCCGGTAGACGATTCAAATCATCTTTTCGAGCCACAAACGTCAATGCACCCCAATCATAGGGTACAAAGAAGCTGTTTGCCAAAGCGGGTTTGACCGAATCATACACATTGAGTTGCCCCAAACTGAGTTTACGCCAGGGTTGTTCCGAGGTTGCCTTGGACAAATCAAATTGATCCAAACCAATCACCAGATCAGCCCCTAGACTTTCCCCTTCAATCTTCAGGCGTTGCAACAAAATTCCCGAATCACTTCCTTCGATGAATTCGACTTTGCATTTACAGTTTTTCTCAAACTGCTCTTTTAAAAGAGGCCCGGGCCCCCAGCGACCCGTGAAAGAGGCATATCCAAAAACTCGCAACGTCGGAAGAGAACTCGAAGTTGCACCTGGCTCCGTCTTATTGAGAACCGCCAAGAAAAGACCTAAGAAGACAACTGCAATGAATAAAATAAAATGTTTCACTCTCTACCACCAAAGGCCGCGACGACGCTTGAAGAAATAGTAATCAAAACCCAAGCAACGACCAGCTCCCACCCAGGCCAAAACCAAATGAATTGCTAAGAAAGTCTTATAGAGATCTTCAAGGGCTGGACCAGAGATAAACAACATGGTCACACAAAGAAGAACTCCGAGCAGGGCCACCGGTCGCACGACATAACCGATAATGTAGGATATGGCGATGGCAAACTCCAATCCCAGAATAATAAAAGCAACTGTTTGCCAATGCGGGATCATCTGACTGCTGGCAAAAATTTTAAACCAATTCGGCGCATGGCTGGCTGGCAACCACTCGGCCATCTGATCAGCGATGCGCGGACGAGTCAAAAAATCACCTCGGTACTTTGCCAGGGCATGCTCTAAATAGTAATAACCCAAGAAGATTCTTAAGAAAGAAATGGGTAAAAGGTGACCTACGTATTTAACGCTCTCAAAGAATGCTACCAACATGAAAACATTGTGAACTAGACACCCTTCTTAGGGCAAGTCTCCTCGAGAAAGCAGTGACTGCAAGCAGGTTTTCTCGCCTTACAGATAGCTCGACCATGGGAAATCAGGTAGTGCGAAAGCATGATCCAATCCTCTTGAGGAACCTCTGCGCAGAGTTCCCGCTCAATGATGACCGCATTTTCACTTTTCACCCATCCCAAACGATAAGACAGGCGAGAGACATGGGTGTCCACAACGATCCCACTGGCGATGCCATATGCATTCCCCAAAACCACGTTTGCCGTCTTGCGCCCGACTCCCGCTAACTGGACTAAAGACTCGAGATCCTTGGGTACCTTCCCATCGTATTTTTCGACTAATGCGGCCGCGCAAGACTTTAAATTCTTAGCCTTATTTTTGAAAAAACCGGTGGAACGAATGATCTCCTCAATGGACTCCACGGCGGCCTTGGCCATTTTTTGAGGCGTTCCATATTTCTTAAAAAGAAGCGGCGTAACCATATTGACCCGCTCATCTGTGCATTGGGCCGAAAGGATTGTAGCCACTAAAAGTTCGAAAGGATTCGTATAGTTAAGAGCACAATGGGCGTCAGGATAATAACGCTTGAAAAGCTCTATTGTCTCTAGAATGGGGGCCGCTCTTTTCTTTGCGGCCGTTGGAGAGGTCTTTTTTTTGACCGAAGACTTTTTCTTAATCGCCAACGTTCCCAATGGCTTCAACAGGGCAGCCTTCCATCGCCTCTTTGCACAATGCCTCTTCCTCTGGGGTTTCGGGCTGTTTTGAAACGAAAGCGTGACCGTCTTCTTCATGCATGGCGAAGTTCTTCGGGGCCGTCAGAACGCAAGCGTCACAAGCAATACAGGATTGATCTACAAAAATTTTGCCCGCTTTATTCTCTTTCCACTTCTGACTTTTATCGGCCATGAGGTCTCCTAAATATGCGCCCTTAATATAAAACTTTTGACCTTGATGTCAAACTGAGTTCCAGACTTGGGTCGCATTTTTCAGGCCTCTCCCCTAGAACGCTGGGGCCCTATGCCTTTTAACGCTAGACTAGATGATGGGAAGACGCGAGTTTCCCACTTAGTAAGGAGGGTTCATGGAAGGACCTCGTTCTCCACAAGAGACGGAATTTCCTCAGGTACTTGATTTTTTGAATAAAAAGCTTCGCAGCGAGGCCTCTTGGTCTATTGCCGCCGAATATCCCACGGCTTTTTCTTCGAATAATTTACACAACATGCGCATCATTGCTGATGAGGGTCATGTTCTTTCTCACGCCGTCTTAAAACCTCTCATCATCAAATCACCTCATGTAATTTTTAAAGTGGGCGCGATTGGCTCCGTCGTCACCGAAGATCAACATCGTGGACAAGGACTCAGCACCCAAGTTATTGGCGACTGCCTTCGCCTGGCTTCCGAACAGTCCTGTGATATCGCGATCCTTTGGACTGATCTTTTTGATTTCTACCGCCGTATGGGATTTGAGCTTGCCGGAAGCGAGATCAGCTTCGTTATTGAAGAGAACTTTGACATCCCCCCCACAAACTTACGTTTTTCAACTGACTCCAAAGTGTCGCCAGACGCCATCTACCGTCTGTACTCAACTCATTCAGTCAACTCCGTGCGCACGATCGAAGAAACACGAAAGTTCCTCTCAATACCTCAAACAAAAGTGTACACGGCTTGGGAATCCAACGGACAGTTGGCGGCCTACGCCATTGAAGGAAAGGGCGTCGATCTTGGGGGCTACATTCATGAATGGGGAGGCTCAGTCTCTAAACTAATGGCTCTTTTCAGCTTCATCCGCGCTCACAAGAACCAACCCTATACGATCATCTGCCCTCGCCATGCTCAAAACTTGATCCAGCAACTGCAACAAAAGCCCGTGACAATGAATCAGGGATTCCTGGGAATGATCAAGCTTATCAACTTTGATCAACTTTCAGCAAAGATCAAACGCGCTTTCCGAGCTGAAGGAATGCCCGATGTCGTCTTGGAAAAACATCCGCATCATTTCGTATTTGGCGTGGGACAAGATCTTTTCACCATTAACAATGAAACCGACATGGTTCGCCTTCTCTTTGGCCCTGTAGACTATCGAGCCCTAGGTCTTTTTAAAGAGGAAACCGTTCAAAAACTTGAGAAAGTATTACCACTAAATCTCTGGATTTGGGGATGGGACTCTATATGACAACGTGGATAAAACTCACCCTGCTGGCCTTGACCGTCAGCAGTCTTGTGTCATGCATAAAGGAACCTCTACAAGAAGAAGAAAATCCCGCGACTGTCGCCGAAGTGCAATCCGCTCTCTCTGAGGGATGGGGCAGCGCCGATCCTTTAAGCATGACTCCCAACGATTTTCTATTTCAAGAAACGGAACAGACATTAGAAAACAATCCGAATCCTTTCTTTGTTC
>JANJTG010000092.1 GCA_024711265.1 Bdellovibrio sp.
ACGATTTCACCGTGTTCAACTCTGCGGGGGTTAATGTTTCAGTCGCCTCATCATAGCTGACATCATATGCCTGAGGAGAAGTCTGGATTTGCAGTGCAATAGAATTCTGGCCCCCCTGAAGTAGCAGCAAAGAATTCACATTTAAATCTATCTGTCCCGAGGGGAATCCATTTTCATTTGAATTTGTGACCTCCAACAGCGATCCGTTCCTTTTAATCACTCCAAAACCCGTCTCATCAGCGTCAAGCAGAAGTCTATTGGAGCCAATAAAACAAATAGTTTTTACTAGTGGTGTTTGATGGATATCTTTGGATGCCATGATGAGGGCCTGAGAACCTGCACACCCCGCACTTGTCGACAGATCAGAGCATTTGTCAGCCTGAGGCAGAACAAAAGGACCCAAGGGATATTCGTCGGAACGCCCCACAAAGAAGCTTGCCGCCGGTTTTTCACGTCGAATATGCCGATCAATAAAGTCAGCCAGATTTAGTATGTCTTGCTTGCGTCCGGTGAACTTAACAACCTGATTTTCTTTTTGTGATGTCTGAACAAATAAGGCAGCAATCGAAACTAAAGAAATCCCCAAAACCATCACCGCAAAAATCAACTCTATGATCGTAAGACCTCGCCGATCACTAATTTGGAAGACGTCGAAAGGTGACTTCATAAGATTCCCTAGATCTCGTCAAAGCTGAATGCCAGGTTGTTCTCAATTTAATTTCCATCAACGATGAGTCAAATAGAAATCGGCAACTCACAAACTCACTGCAATAGATCTCTGCTCCATCCTCGCTGGAGGGGAGTCGCAGAGGAGAACTGTTCACCAAAAGATAGGCGGCCTCAGACTTAGGATGTCCCCCCAAAGGCTGATCACAAGAGAAAACACTCTTCGTTTGATTAAGTACGCTCTGTTCAAGACAAATATCAACGATACGCTGATAATCCAAATTCGACACATGGGAAACCGTCGCCAAAGCAACAGCCTTGGCTTTCTCATTCCTGACAACATTCCCTTTTTGGTGTGAAATCAAAACCGAAAGTTTCGAAACCGCGACTGCACCCATCAACACAATGGCAAGACCGATTAGGGCCTCCACCATTGAAAGCCCCTTTTCATTTCTTAAACCCTGGGAACTCGCAATCCAATTCATCAAAACGGAATTCCTCCGTTAAATAAGAACATCGGCATGGAAGATCGTTGATTGATGACTCCATGCCCCCCATAGACCTCAGACGCAGAACTCATGCTGGCGGAAATCGCTCCCTGATCCTCATCAATCTGAATGATAAACTGCGGCTCTGAAAGCATGGAAATGGTCAAAGGCATAAATGAATTAAAAACACTCAACGAATAGTTATTAGAAAGAAGTGTTAGCGCACTTTGCCCGGTACTTTTGCTTCCAACATCGCTCCACTCTGCAAATATCGAACAATCAGCTTGCGTGTTTCCCTTGATTCCACACATAAACACAAATCCCAAATCTGCCGTTTCAAATGGCTTCAGTTGACGGCGTGTCTGCCCTTCGCTGACCTTCGAGTTAATTTTTAATTGAGTATCCGCATCTGCAGAAATGACCTGGCCGGAAGATGTGATGACCCACCAATCCATTCTGGCAACAGGATCCTTAAGAATAACTTTCACCGTCTGAGCTTTATTTGAGACATTGGATATGGAAAGACGATACCAATGGATCATTCCTACCAACGGCGTTCCGGATATCGGAGTTGCATAGTTTGCTCCACTTCCCGGCGCTACATCCAAACACTTTGAAGGATCTTTCTCTCCGAACGGCTTTTTGCAAACAACAGCGCCGCTCGTGTTATAAATGGAGACTTTGGGAGTGATGAGACATCGTCCCGCTTTAGAGCCGCAAGGATTCATTTGTGCCCACGCTCCCTGAGCGACCAAAATAAATGCGAAGATCGCGGTGGTTACTTTCAACATAAATCCTCCCTACTAGTTACTCCAATTGGAGTTAATGACTTGACCATCACTGTCTTTCAAAGGGTCCGGTGGAGGCGGCGGACACTCCGCACAACCTCGATTGACTTGGACCCATTGAAATTTGTAACTGGAGCAGCACTTTTCCAATTTAGGATTAAAATATCCACACGATAAAAGGACTGGCGCCTGATGAGATGGACTCAAACTTTTAACGACGCACTTATCCACCTGAGCCTGGTTGTCTCGCAACCAAATCGGTCCTAAATCACACTCGGTCTTCACTTCGGGAATAGAAACTGTGGTCCGCCCACTTCCCTGTATCAACTCAATAGACTCAGATCTGTTCTTTTTTTCCGCAACAATAAGGCGTGGGTGCCCAATAGCTGGTGGATTTAAAATTGAAATGAATTCCTGACCGCCAAGATTCTGCGTGCAAGTCCCCATTCCCCGAGGCCCACAAAAACCCGAATAATCACCTGCAGTCATAGGTTCATAATTATCAATGCAAAAGGCTTTCTCCTCTTCGCATCCTCCAACAAGTTCCCAGCCGATACTCCCAATACAACAGGCAATATCTGCGGGGCGAGGGCCCGCAAGAGTTTTCTCCTGATTTTCGTCCTTACATACTGCTTTATCCTGTGCAAATTGAATCGGCAGAAGAGACTCATTCTTCAATCTCTCACAGCTTTGAATTGGACTTCTTCCAATGGCATTATAGTCGACCTTCATACAATCGGCGAAACTCACACTGGAGAATAACACCAGCGGAAAAACCAATCCTATCGAAAGA
>JANJTG010000093.1 GCA_024711265.1 Bdellovibrio sp.
AAAGATGTATGACAAAGCAAAAATGGCCTTGGATAATAAAAAAGGAATCCGCTATGACTTTGCCATGGATGACGATGATTATTCGTCGTTATTTTGCTCTGAAGTCATTCGTTATGCCTACGATATGGCTTCCGATGGAAAGTTCATTATTCCAAAGTATCGCAGCTCGGTTTCGAAGTTCAAAAACACAGACTATCCCAAAAGCCTCGGGGTGACGAAGCCGACCTTGTTTGCTCCTTATGACATTGAGGTGGATCCTCGATTTGATTTTGTCGCGGAGTACAGGCATTTACCTCTTTTGCGTCAGGTGCGTATGCAGGATGCTGTTCTGCAAAGTGTTTACTCGTGGATGATTGAAAAAGACTACACTTTTCATTGGGCTCCTGGGCATTCCATCAAAGCCTACTTTGCGAAGTTTGTTCGTCAGTTTGGCATAGCAGAAGACACTCTTCCTAAGTACATGCCGATGGACAGTCTTAAGACGAATGTACAATTTGAGGCTGTGGCGAAGGTTCTAGAGAAGAACATCTATCAAAAGGAAGATGAGTTTTACAAAAAGAAGGGTTATCTTCCGTCCTTCCAGGATATGCTGAGTATAAACGAAGAGTATCGTATTCAGGACTGTGAAGCTCATAAAGAGTGGAGAGAAAAAAGCAATTCTCCGTTCACCGATGAAAGAGAGCGCAATAGCACCGATCCTTCGAAGTTCCACTGGTTCTTTTATAACAGTGCAAAATCATGCAAATAAAAAAAGGGAGCTTAAGAGGCTCCCTTTTTCGTTAAATTTTTTAGTGAGTGTTACACAGAGCGAAGGCAGACTTGCCACTGTTTCATTCCCATTTGGAATTCAAGCTTGGCAATTTCCATTTCGCGCTTAATTTCCACCAGTTTGTGGTCATAAGCCTCTTTGAGTTCTTCGCGCTTGCGAGCGGCGTCGACTTTAAATTGTTCATAATCCTCGCGAAGCTTCTTCATTTTATTCTGGGCCTCAAGGATCTTCTCTTTCATCGCCAAAAGTTTTTCATCAGCAAAACCGTGTTTTTTAAGTTCAGCAGCCTCGGCCTGAAGACGGGCTTTGAGAATCTCGGTATGAGAGATCTGGCGTAGTTTTGTGGCCAAACCCATAAAGTTTAACGAGCGAATCACCCATTTGGTTGGATCCCAGTGGTACCACTTAATGCCGTTACGATAGTCGATCTGAAATTTGTGATGGAAGTTATGATAGCCCTCGCCGTGAGTCAGGATGGCGACAAACCAAGAGTCTCTGGCAGAGATTTCTTTCGAATAAGTTTGTTTTCCTAAAGTATGGCATAGCGAGTTCACAAAGAAGGTGCTTTGCTGAGTCAGGGCAATACGCAATCCTCCGCCGATCACCAAACCTCCCAAAGCAGAACCCATCATCCAACCAATAAGAGTGGGGAACGCAAATCCTGTAAGAATGGCAAGAGGCACATAGTATTTATGCTGAAACTGAACCATCCAATCTTTTTCCAGATCCGGCGCATGAATTTTTTGATCAACAGAATCTTTATAGAACAACCAACCCATGTGGGCGTACCAAAAGCCTTTGTTGATATTATACGGATCTTTTTCGCCATCAATATGGGTGTGGTGACGGCGATGGTCCGAAGACCACTTCAGTGCTGAACCTTGGAAGCCGGAAGCGCTGACCAGCAAAAACAAAGCTTTCGCTAAAGGATGAGCGTCGTAACTTTTGTGTGAAAATAAACGGTGATATCCGGCCGTGATACTAAGATTCGTCGCAGCGGCAAAGATCAGAGCAAAGAGAAGAATATCCCATTGGAATCCGTAATAATAAAAATAAATGGGGGTTAGAACGAGTGTCGCCAGAGGATTAATAATGAGAAAAAGTGCCACTGGCCATTCGATATGTTTTTTTGTCATGAACACCTCTCAGAGTTAAGTCTAGCAGAGGTGTTCTGATTTCGACACTTAAATAGAAATACCGAGCAGGATTTTTGCGTAAGTTCCGCTCATATTAATATCTTGAGAAGGCGCGTTACCCGTGGAGTCCTTTGCGTCTTTCCATCTGAAGTCAATATATCCCATCTCAGCTCCCACTGTGAAACCAAGAAGATTGACTCCCGCTTCCAGACCGGCGCTATAGGACGTGACGGAGTCGGAAGAAAAATCTGCTTTTGTGACGCCACTTTCTTTCGCCGTAAGACTTGTTGAGTGGGAGAGTCCATACGTGAAGATAGGTCCTAGATAAATGATATTATTCAGTGGGCGCCAATTGATAATCAATGCTGTGCGAGAATAATCGGCTTTAAAGTCCAAAGCACCGTTGCTGGCCGTGAGCCCCATATTCTCATAACGAATTCCCACTCCTGGAATTAACGGCAGGGGCAACGTTAGAATTGCATCAGCACCAAGTCCGTAAGTGGGAACAATCGCAGGGGCCGAAGCGGAGCACGTCGGGCACAGAGGTGCCAAATCCGCTGCGCTAGTAAGAAGCCCATAAGACACGCGCGCTTCAAAAAGAGCCTGCGCCGGGGAACTTGCCAAAATACCAAGAAGAGAGAATACGAATAACACCATCTTTTTCATAGAAAACTCCTAAAACCTTTCTTTGATTGTAATGTTCCTGCGACTCTTACTCAAATTCGCTCTCAAAATAAGACCTTGGTCTCACTCTCTTTTATGAGAGAATCTGATAACTTTTAGGAAGTATGTTCATCGATGTGGTGCGCCCGGAAACCTGGGAAGAATTAAATGATAAAGTGAAGTCTTCCTTGGGTTTAGAACCTCGTTTTCGTGCGCGCAGTTTTCATGGGCTGGCCCAGGCGGTTTTTGAGGTCTCTCAAGGGACGGCGCAGTTCATGTCCCATAAAAAATCTATCGGCGTGATTTTGGGGCAAACCTCGGTTTTTGAAAGTCTGCTTCCTTACTATTACAAAGAGACTTACGAAGTGAACGCCCTTTCCCATCTTCAACTTGACGACGTGAAAGAGTGGGTTGAAGGGTTAAAGAAGGATACCAATTTTGTTTTGTTCAGCGAAGATCATCCGGTCACCGGAGAGCTTTATCCTTTTGCCGAAGAGTTGGATAAACTCCTTAATGAAAAACGGATTTTCTCTTTCCGTGTTTCTCATGCCAGACACTTTCATGAAACAACGGAGATTCGTCCTTATACGGTACGCCTTTGTTCCTTTACGTCACAAGCGGCCGTTGCGGTATTAGGAGAAAGATATCGATCTCCTTTTTTGTTGGCTCAGAACATGAGTTGGGATGCCGAAGGCTTTCTGAAGGAACTTTCAAGGGCGCGCGCGGGGCGCGAGACCAATCCTCTTTTGGTAGAAAAGTTTGAGAACGAGGTGGCTTCTGTGGCGAAGCCTTACTTCAAAGTCGGAGGCAGTCGTCTTTATGATCGCGCCGTATGTGTTTTTGAAGATGTCAGTGCGGAGGCTCTGGCTCAGGTGGTTTTTAAAAAGTTAGGTCTTTCTTCGCAAGAAGGATGGCAAAAGATCGAAAGTACAAATATGTGTCATTGGTCGGTGGTTAAGATGTTTCGCCATTGGTGGGAGCCGACGCCCACCCTTGAGCAATTGCGCGGGCTTTTTATCGTAGGCCCGGAACTTCTCAATACAAAAGACTTTGCCAAGCTCGTGATATCTTCGTATGAAGAGCTAAAAGAGCAGCAAAGTTGGACCGTGTGACCCAAGGTAAAGAGCGCTTCATCATTTTAAAAAAGATCAAATATTCCGAGGCGGACTTGATTCTTCACGCATTATCTCCTCAAGGGGAGAAGCTGTCTTTTATTGCTCGGGGAGCTTTACGTAGTAAGAAGCGTTTTGGCGGGGGTGTGCTTGAACCCACGCATTTTGTGAGTTTCACCTTCAAACAGGCTGAACAAGGGCAACTCAATGTTTTGCAAGAAGCTACTTTGATTAACGACTTTCCTGGCATCCGCACGGATTATGACCGTTTGGAGTTGGCGCTGCACGTCCTGGAGTGTGTCAGCAAGGTGAGCCAAGAGGGCGATAAGAATTCAGAGTTTCTTTACAATCTTCTTGGGAATACGTTGAAAGCGATTGAGACGACTCAGGATCCTTTGGTTTTGAAAATGCACTTCTATTTGAAATTCCTCCTTCAGCAGGGGGTCGTGCAAGCTGAACCTTGGATGGCGCCCTTTTTAAAGGCAAACCTGGC
>JANJTG010000272.1 GCA_024711265.1 Bdellovibrio sp.
CAGATTGAGTTTTGTGGCATTTCTTGTGGTTAAAAAACCTTTGGCAATATTCTTTTTCAATGACCATCATCCCTCTGACAGCCACCTAAGACGTCACAACAATAATCATCGCAGAAATGAGTGCAGTAACACTTTCACTCACTACCAGTTCACATGCCCATCCATCTCTAAAACGACTGAGATCGTCGGCAGCACTAAAAGGCGTGGATTGTTATTACAAGTCTGCACTCAGGTTGATGCCGGCGCCAATATTTCGAATAATCCATATTTATTTGAGTGTCGAGTCAACGGCAGCAGTTATCACACGCAAAGTCTCACGGGACCGTATGGAAACGGCGTGGGGGTTTCTACTCACTCTATAAGTGAGAACTCAGGAAACTTGGTCCTCGTCATGACTGCCCCCTCTCATGCTATGAATACGCCGAATTGGAATACAGTTTCGGCGACATCCTTTGCCGTCTACGTCTCTGCGGTGTGTAAGTATAAATAAGAGGGTACGCCGTACCCTCTGACTCTATTTTTTCATTTTTTGGATCATTTCTTTCATGCTCTTGATTTCGCGTTCGACGTCTTTGGGAAGGTGAGTTCCTGAAGAGCCGGTGTAGGCCATCATCACGAGGTCTTGATATTCTTTCAAACAAGAAGGCGCAATCGCAGAGCCTGGGTGCTCCAGCACGCATTGTTTGAGGTAAAGCTCGGGTAAAGAGTAGAAGGCCTTTTGTTCGTATCGTCTTTCACAGAAAGAAAGCCAGTACAAGATCTCAGGTTTCAGTGGAGTCTCTGGGTATTGATCCAAGTACTTGTACAACACACTTGAAATTTTTAAGTAAGCGATGTCTTTTTGGGGAGTAAACTCAAAGTCACCTTGCAGTTCGTTTTTAAGTTCTGTTTCCGCGTATTTTTTAAGTTCGGCTTGTTGAGACTCGGTGAATTCTGGATAAGTCTCTTTCTTCATTTTTTCCGCAGCGACTTTGAGGCCGTTCAGTCTTTTCTTCACCATCTCGGGAAGTTGTTTGTTCTTTTGATTTTTTTCTAAAGACTTAATCAGGCCGGGAAGGTCTCTTTTGACTCGCACAAAATAATAGACTTTGCGGGCCACGGATTTTTCAACATTTTCTTGAGAGACTCCGTTAGCCGGGTAGCCATCGATGACTTGGTCATAGAACGTCATCGCTTTGTCAAAGTTACGAACGATAAATAGAAACTCGGCCTCATCAAAAGGCTTGGCTAAGAAATGTTCTTTGTTAAAGAACTCAAACTTTGTAGAAGAGCTGGGAAGCTGCGTGTGGCAAGACATACAAACGCTTAAGGTTGAGCGAAGCATCCACAAAGAGTAGTCCTTGTTGCCCACGCGGTAAACCAACTCGGCTTCTTTAAGCTGTTGGTTAAGAGCATTGCTGGAAATTGCAAAACCAGATTTTTTAATCTTACCTTCGTGAGAAATTTTCTCACTTAAAGCGACCATGTTCTTGAGTGAATCGTCGATTTTCTGAAAATTCTTTGGATCGCGATACTCCACATCTGAGACGATGTAAGGCTTCAGAGTGAAAATCTCTTTGAGCATTTGATCCATATAAGGCTTTACTTCTGCATGTGCCATTGAACAAAAGCCAAAGGATAAAACGATACTTAAAAACTTGAACATATGAGTCCCCCTAAACATATCTAAGGATAAGGGGAGCGGAAAGAAATGCAATAAAATTAAAGGTGTCAGCGCTCTTAGAGTTGGGCGCGGACACCTTACTGATAAGAAAGATATTAAGAGCGAACAACCACCACAGGAACCTTCGCCTTAGCGATCATGCCGCGAAGATTGCTTCCTAAGACGGTGCTGGCAATAAAACCATGGCTTTGGTGGCCCATGAAAATAAGCTGGGTGTTGTCACCAGCGTATGCAAGGGCAGCCTCGATCAAGTCGGATTTTTCTGCTTCGATATGGAATTTACAATCCAAACCCTTCTTTTTCAGACGATCAATCTTTTTGGTCATGGAAGCTAAGGCCTCATTTTTCATATCCTCAAAGATCGAATCAAAAGTGGAAAGCGCCTCCCCAGACGCATAAGCGAACTGTTGAGCGGTGCTGAGGGTTTCAGCCAATGAGTAATAGAAAGTCACGCTAGCGCCAGTTTTTTGCGCCAAGCTGACAGCATAAGTTTCAACAGCTCGGCATTTCTTGGTGAGATCGGTGACGACAAGATAGTGTCGTTTTTTATGCTCCCCAAGATGGAAGTCCTCTTTTTGCGCCCCGGGGCCCAGAATGAAGGTCGGGCGTTTGATACTGCGAACCACTTCTTCAGCAACACTGCCCAGGAAAAATCTTTCGACTCCTTGGAGGGAGCGAGTTCCCAGAACAAGTCCTTCGAAGCGATGTTCTTTAGTCACGAGCTTCACGATTTCTTCAATGGGCCATCCCAATTTAAGGAAAAGTTCGCCAGGTCTTTGGAAATTGCGAAGGACAGTGGCGTATTTCTGCCGATCTGAGTCTATAATCTTCTTGCGATTGTCCCCACTGAGAATCTTTTTGCCTAAAATTTCATTGAGGCGATGAACAAATACAAGATCTGTCGGGCACTCAAGCAACACGGAAAGGTCCGAACCCAGTCTTTGCACAAGAGCGGATCTTTTTTTGGATTGTTCGTCTGTTTTGTCGAGTTCGTCGGCAACGAGGATAGAACGAGTGCTCATTTGCAAATCTCCTTTGGTTGTTTAGGTTTAGTCATAACAGAGGATTCTGGAAAACTGAAATCAGGAGAGGGAAAAGGTCGGCGATTGTGCATCGCCATATTCTTTGGAGCGCTGCACAACCTGCAGGGGTAGGGATAGGTTTGTGATGTATGGGTCCACATGGGTGCCGCAGAGTTTATGACTCTCAACATACTTTGCATCTCAATATGGTGGTATTTCTAAGTTGAGCTTGGATAGATCATCACGAATGAGATAGACAAGCTAGCAACCACAAAGGAGTGTTTATGAAAATCATGAGCGTCGTACTAGCAGCATTGGTCTCTTTCAGTTTCAACGCGTTTGCTGAGCAATCAGCACCGGTAGAAAAAGAAGTGCAAATCGGAATTAGCGGGGTTTACGTGCCCGGTGGTTTTGATTCTTCTTCCGACGTTTTCGTTGTTGTGAACGGTATCTTCCAAAACGGTTGTTACAAATGGAAAAGAGCGGATGTAACTCACGCAGATGCATTCTCTCATGAAATCAAATCCATCGCATCTGTCAGCCAAGGCATGTGTTTGATGGTCTTGATTCCTTTCCAAAAAGAAGTGCGTCTAGGTAAATTCGCTGCCGGCAAACACGTTTTGCGTTTTGAAAACGGCGACGGAACTTATCTCGAAAAATCTTTGATCGTTGAGTAATAAACTCAACCTTCGTTGGTCACCATGGGGGTCCGCATAAGGGCCCTCAGTGATTTTATGGGCACCGACTGCAAACGATGATATAAGTAGAGATAGGGGAACGGTCCATGAAAAAACTTATTTTTATTTCATCTTTGTTTCTTGTGTCCTGCGGTGGAAAAAAAGATCTTCAATCCATCGAATGGCGAAAAGGGGAGTCCCTCGCACCACTGCAAAGTCTCAGCGAGGTGGATCTTGCCAAACCTTCCAAACTTCAATCTCTTCATGAAGTCGTCGAATTCCGGGAACAGAGCGTTCAAGGTATCGCCGTTGAGAATAGCTTTGTTAAAAACCTGAGGGATCAATCCGGTGAAGAGGTTATGGTTCGCGCCTCCATTTCCCTGGAAGAAGAAAAACTTAACAAGCTGAAGCTCGAAGAATTTGCACAGAAGAAAGACTCTATCGCAAAAGAGCTGCTGGCGGCATTTCCGATTTTCAGGAAGTTTGCCCCTGAGAAAATTGAAACCATCATTGCTCACCGACGGGGTTTCTATGAGCCGCTGTGGCGTGTGGTATATAGTGATCAAAAAGGTGTTCCCTGGGAAGTTCGCCTGAATAACCACCTTCAAGTGCGTGGCGTGAAGCGGGTGGGTTCCCAATTCCATGATACCGTGGCGTATATCTTTCCTAAAGGTCCGAAGAAAAGCCAAATCCAAGAAGTGGTTCTTAAAGGGTTGATGACTCAGCCGACTCTTTCAAATTCCCGACTGTTGGTCAGCTCGCAAGCCTCCGCAAAAATTGTGAGTGTGACAGATCCGCTTAAATTCAATCCTCAAGACAGCCGTTTTGATCAGGTGCAGGTCTTCTATTTCCTGGAAGAATCCCTGAAGTGGTTTGAAAATAGACTTAACATCAAGATTCCATTTCAAATTCAGGCGGAGGTCCATGTCGGAGCTCCAGATAAGACAAACTCCGCTTTTTACTATCAAGGAAAGATTCGTATCGGTGCCGGGGACGATGAGACTTACTCGCGCATTCCCCAGGATCCGTCGATTGTCATTCATGAAAGTGTTCATGCCTTGGTGGATGCGGTGGCTCGCCTTCCTTATGAGGGAGAAGGCGGATCTCTGAATGAGGCCTTTGCTGATTTCTTTACTGCTTTACAGCTTAATAACCCCAATATGGGCGAGGCGGCTTACCTAAAAGGTCCTTTCCGTCGTTCTTTGGTGAATGACTATAAGCTCTCAGATAAAAACGGGGGGCTTTATCATGACTCGGGAATCGTCAGTGGAACTTTGTGGTCGCTGTCGACTCGTTTGGGCGCTGAGAAGGGGCGACAGTTGGCTCTGTTGACTTTAAATCGCATGGTTCCTAGTAGTGATCTTCGTGATTTTGGCTTAACCCTGCGGGACGTTCTGCCACTTGTATTAAGTTCTGAAGAGGATCTGGATGCGGCTCGTGCGATTGTCACAGAGAGGGG
>JANJTG010000405.1 GCA_024711265.1 Bdellovibrio sp.
GCGGCCGACGCACGAGTACCTCTCGTTCGGCGCGGGCAGCGACTTCGACACCCGCCTCGTGGTGAAGCGCGACGCCCCGCGGCTGTTGCGGCTCGCCTTCGACCGCCCCTCCTGGCGCGGGGAGGTGGTGATGTTCTCCGGCGTCACCGACTGCTACCAGCCCATCGAGGCGTCCCTGAAGCTGACGCGCCAGTGCCTCGAGATCTGCGCCGAGTACCGGAACCCGGTGCGCCTCATCACCAAGGCCCCGCTGGTCGAGCGCGACCTCGACGTGCTCCAGCGGCTGCACGAGGTGGCCTCGGTGCGCGTGGCGGTGAGCGTGCCCATCTGGGACCAGGCCCTCGCCCGCGCCATCGAGCCCGGGGTGGCCACGCCGAAGCGGCGCGTCGAGACGATCCGCCGGCTCGCGGCGGCCGGCATCCCCGTGGGGGTGATGGTGGCGCCGATCATCCCCGGGGTCTCTGACGAGGGCCTCGCCCACGTGCTCGAGGCGGCGCGCGAGGCCGGGGCCACCACGGCGGGGTACGTGCTGCTCCGCTTGCCCGGCAGCGTGAAGGAGGTCTTCGAGGCGCGCGTGCGCGAGGCGCTGCCGCTGCGGGCCGAGAAGATCCTCCACCGGGTGCGCGAAACCCGGGGCGGCAAGCTCTACGACGCCCGCTTCGGGGTGCGCGGCCGCGGCGAAGGGGCCTACGCCGACGCCATCGCCGCGGTGTTCGAGGGCTGCGCGCGGCGCCTCGGCTTCACCGAGGAGTCCTGGGAGCGGCCGTCGACCTTCCGCCGCCCTCCCCGGCTGGAGCCGCAGCTCGCCCTCTTCTGAAATCGCCCCCGCGAGGATCGCGTAGGGTGCGGCCACGGAGGTGGCACATGGGCTTGTGCGGATGGATCGTCCTGGGAGGGCTCGCCGGCTGGGTCGCGAGCATGCTGGCGGGCACCAACGCCCGGCAGGGGCTCATCGGCAACATCGTGGTGGGCATCGTCGGCGCCTTTGTCGGCGGCCTCGTCTTCAATTTCTTCGGCGGCCACGGGGTCACCGGCTTCAACCTGTACAGCTTCGGCGTCGCCACGGTGGGCGCGGCCCTCACGCTGTTCGTGAAGCGCAAGCTCTTCGGCAAGTAGTCGGGGTGGGGCGTACCGTCAGCCGCGAAGCGCCTTGAGCGCCTCGCGGAAGAGGAGCTCGAAGGCCGCGTCGGCGCCGGCGCGCTCGGTCGCGAGCTGCGCCGCCTGCTCGGCCTGCGCCTCCTTGTAGCCCAGGTTCACCAGCGCGCTGACGAGATCGCTGCTCGCCGACGGGGCCACCTTGCCCGGCTTCTTCGCGCCGGCCGAGCCGGTGTCGAGGAGCTTCACCTTCTCCTTGAGCTCGAGCACCAGGCGCTCGGCGGTCTTCTTGCCGACGCCGTGGATCTTCGTGAGCCGCGCCACGTCGCCTCGCGCGATGGCCGCGACGAGCTCGCCCACCTCGAGGCCGGAGAGCACGTTGATGGCCACCTTCGGGCCCACGTGGCTGACCGAGGTGAGGAGGAGGAAGAGCTCCTCCTCAGGCTTCGTGAGGAACCCGTAGAGGTCGAAGGCGTCTTCGCGCACCACCGTGCGGATGCGGAGCGCCACCGGCTGCCCCGGCTCGGGGAGCTGCGCCAGGGTGATGAGCGAGACGCCCACCCGGTAGCCGACGCCGTTGACGTCGACCAGCACGTCGGTGAGGTCCTTCTCGAGGACAAGGCCCTTGAGCGCGGCGATCACGGCCCGGCCCTCACCACCGCCGGCCGCAGGCGCGCCTCGAAGTCCGACAGGCCGGCGCGGCGACCGCTCGACGACGCCCGGCTCGCCCCGCTCCGCGCTCCCGCCCCACGCAGCTGGTGCGCGTGGCAGAGCGCGACTGCCAGCGCGTCGTA
>JANJTG010000303.1 GCA_024711265.1 Bdellovibrio sp.
CGCAGGCTCTTTCATGGTTTCCTTCAGCATCAACTCAAGCCTCAAACCTTCTGTGCGCTTTGAAGTTTATCCAGCTCCCAGCTACTTTAACTGGTTTGTAAACTTCGGTATTGATGCCGGTGGCGTTGCGTTCAACCCTCTTGTTTTGAGCTCTAACAACACTTTCAGTTTGATCAACAACAGCAAAGGGTTTGAAATCCGCGCTCAAGGGTCTTATTGGAATGGTGGTGGATTGAGATTGATCCAAATCCAAGTTCTTCAAGGAACTTTGAATGACGGATACTTCACTTACGATCTTTACTATCCGCACAATAACGTAGCAACTAAGTTTGCGACTGGTAAATTTAAACGCTACTAAGCTCTGCGTCTTGCACTGAACGCAAGACTCAGTAAGACTTAAAAGCATGACAGAACCTCAAGAAAAATCTCGACAAGTCAAATGCCCGCAATGCGGGCGTTTGACATTGTACTCAACCGAAAATCCTTTTCGACCTTTCTGCTCAGAGCGCTGTCGCCTCATTGATCTTGGCGAATGGGCCAGTGAAGGCTATCGAATTCCCGTACGCGACTCTTCAAGTGATTCTTTAACTTCTGAAGAGGATGATCACGACGATCCTCACGAAGACAAACACTAGTGCGTCGTCTTCAAAGGCGCACCCAGAGTCCTTTTCACATTTTGCTATTGACGAATATCTGATTTTGCATTTTCATGTGGCTGTCATTGGATGACGAAGAGTTATCATCAAGATTTTTATTCACAACGACGGACACACAAAGGTGTCTACAAGAGGAGTTAAAATGAACAAAGCACAACTCATCGAAAAAATCGCTACTGAAACAAAAGTTTCTAAAGCTCAAGCTGAAGCAATCCTTGATTGCGCAGTAGAAAACATCAAAAAAGCTGTTAAAAAAGGCGACGATGTTAAGCTTGTTGGTTTCGGTACTTTCACAAAAGCAAAGCGTAAAGCTCGCACTGGTCGCAATCCACAAACTGGTAAAGCGATCAAAATCCCAGCTGCTTGGGCTCCGAAATTCCGCGCTGGCGCAGAATTCAAATCAATGGTTAAGTAATCGTTTTTAACGATTTAAACCTTAAAAGGCGTTCCCCTAGGGACGCCTTTTTTATTTTGTCTGCCACTAAAACGCTTCTTGCCTTCCTTTTTCAGTTCTCCAGTAGTAGCCTTTTTGTATGGCTCAATTTTCTCAAAAAATTAAAAGAATCGGCGTCTTTACCAGCGGAGGTGATGCCCCTGGCATGAATGCGGCCATCCGTGCTGTCGTGCGTGTGGGGATCGCTCAGAATCTTGAAGTGTACGGCATTCAAAATGGCTATGTGGGGATGATAGAAAATAAAATTCATCCTCTTCAGCTGCGTGACATGGCAAACATCATTCAACGAGGCGGCACTATTCTTAAAACAGGCCGGTCTTCAGAATTTATGAAAGCCGAAGGGCGCACCAAGGCCGCGCAGAACCTCAAGGCCGCGCAGATTGATGCTCTTGTGTGCATTGGGGGTGATGGGTCCTTTCGCGGAGCTCATGCTCTGTGGGAAGAGCATCAAATCCCTGTGGTCGGTGTTCCAGGAACTATCGACAATGATATTTACGGCAGTGATAAAACCATTGGCTTTGACACTGCAGTCAATACGGCACTGGAGGCCATCGACCGCATTCGCGATACAGCCGCGTCGCACGACCGCCTTTTTATCGTTGAAGTGATGGGACGAAATTCGGGCTTCATCGCCTCTCACGTTGGACTTGCCGGAGGTGCAGAAGAAATATTCACTCCCGAAGGTAATACCACTGTGGAGAAAGCCATTGATCGAATTAAAGAAGCCATTGGCAGAGGCAAAACCAGCAGTATCCTCATTACCGCCGAAGGACAAAAACCAGGGCGAGCTTATGACTTGGCCGATGCCATTCGTAAAAAATCTGGAATGGATGCCAAAGTCTGCATACTAGGTCATCAACAGCGTGGAGGATCTCCCACGGCTGCGGATCGCATTCTTGCTAGTCGCATGGGAGCCGCCGCTGTCGACTCTCTTTTAAAAGGCTATTGCGATATCATGATCGGAACGGAAGGCGAACGCCTTGTCCAAGTTCCTCTGGATCTTGTGACGAAGAACGAAAAGAAATCCCAGTTGGATCTACTCTCTCTGGCGAGTATCCTGGCGACATAGAGCTTCGCAAAAAACTCTATGTCGTTTTATCTTGACCTCAGATTTGTATGCTTGAATTCTAAGGAATATCCCTAGTTCCAAAGCAGAAATGAGGTCCCCATGAAACGCCTATTGTTGGCACTTGTCTTAGTGCTCCCCCTTCTTTCCGGATGCACCAAAAAAGAAAATGAAATTGTCATCGGTGAATATGATTCTTTGACTGGCAGTGACGCTACTTTTGGATTGAGTACAAATAAGGGTGTGCGTATGGCCATGGATGAGATCAACGCCACGGGCGGCATCAAAGGAAAGAAAGTCAGCATTATCACTCTGGACGATCAGGGAAAAAATGAAGAGGCGGCGGCTGCCACCACTCGCCTGATCACTCAAAACCAGGTTGTGGCAATTATCGGCGGAGTTGCCAGTGGTCGCTCGAAGGCAGCAGCCCCCATTGCTCAGTCTCACAAAATTCCTTTCGTTTCCCCAGCTTCAACTAACCCTGACGTTACAAAAATTGGTGATTATGTTTTCCGCGTTTGTTTCATTGATCCATTCCAAGGATTGGTGATGGCGAAATTTGCAACAGAAAATCTGAAACTGAAAAAAGCAGCTATTCTTCGTGATGTAAAAAACGACTACAGTGTCGGCCTTGCCGACGTTTTTGCGGCGGAATTTCAAAAACGTGGTGGTGAGATCGTGGCCGACCTAAGCTACCAGGCTGGAGATATTGATTTCAAAGCCCAACTGACACAAATTCGTTCCAAAAATCCGGACGGAATCTATATTCCAGGATACTACACAGAAGTGGGATTGATCGCCCAACAAACTCGTCAACTTGGAATCAAGGCACCTCTCATGGGTGGAGACGGCTGGGATAGCGATAAACTTTCTGAAATCGGCAAAGATGCCGTCAATGGAAATTACTACTCGAATCACTATACGACCGAATCCTCGGATCCGGCGGTCACCGAGTTTATCAAGAAGTTTAAAGCAAAATACAACGAAACTCCGGACTCAATGGCGGCCTTGGGTTATGATGCCGCAAAAATTTTGTTTGCGGCCTTGGAGCGCTCTCCTGACTTGTCAGGAAAAGCGATTCGTGATGAACTGGCTAAAACAAAAGATTTCCCCGGGGTGACTGGGAAAATCACTCTGAATGAAAACCGGGACGCTGTAAAAAGTGCGGTGATTATTCAAGTTGATGGAAATAATCGTAAGTTCATTACCACCATCACTCCATAAGGACGGTGCATGCAGGATTTCATTCAACATATTATCAACGGTGTCAGTCTTGGATCCATCTACGCACTGATCGCCCTTGGATACACAATGGTGTATGGAATCCTGAAAATGATCAATTTCGCCCACTCTGATGTTTACATGGTCGGGGCTTTTGCGGCTTACTATTTCGCCCGCTTCTTGGGTATTGAAAACAATCCCGGCATTACAACCTTGATCACTCTTCTTGTGGTTTCCATGGTTTGCTGCAGTCTTTTGGGGCTGGCCATCGAACGTCTGGCTTATCGACCGCTTCGCAAAGCTCCAAAATTGAATATTCTTATCACCGCCATTGGCGTCAGTCTTTTTCTAGAATACTCAGGACAAGTTGTTTTTGGCGCGGACCCCAAGGTCTTCCCAGAAGTGATGAAAGATTTTGTTCTGTTTAAAATCGGCGATATCGAACTTAAATCTTTTGATATCACAGTCCTTATCGTGAGTGTGATTGCCATGCTCGCCCTGGAATTTCTTATTTTTAAAACAAAAATCGGTCGCGCCATGCGAGCGGTTAGCAGCAATGCCTCCGTGGCAAGTCTTTTGGGTGTGAACCCTGATCGCATTATCGCCTTCACCTTTATTGTCGGCTCGTCTTTGGCCGGAGTCGGCAGCGTCCTAGTCGGAATGAAATATCCCAAGATTGATCCTTTGATGGGAATGATGATTGGACTTAAAGCTTTCGTAGCGGCCGTTCTTGGAGGAATTGGCAATGTTGGCGGAGCTGTCTTGGGGGCCTTGATTATGGGGCTTTCAGAGGAAATGGTTGTAGCCTACCTATCCAGCACCTATCGTGACGCTTTTGCCTTTGGTATTCTAATTGTCATCTTGATTTTCAGACCGGCGGGTCTTCTTGGTAAATACTCGGTGGAGAAGGTCTGATGAAATTTTTAAAAGCTCCTCTTCTTTCTCTCATCGCGCTTTCGGCACTGGGTCTGATCTTTAATTTTGGACTGAATGCCTACTTCCAGCTCATTCTTTTATTTGCGGCGGTCAACTGCCTCATGTCCATGAGCTTGAATCTGGTCAATGGTTACACCGGACAATTTTCATTAGGTCATGCGGGCTTTATGGCACTGGGAGCTTACTTTTCAGCTTACGCCAACACTCATTGGGATCTGCTTCCAGAGTCTGTTCAAGCTATTGAATATTTCATTTATGCTCTGGGCGGAGGCCTGTTAGCAGCCTTTGCGGGGCTGCTAGTCGGTCTTCCCTCTTTACGACTCAAGGGAGACTATCTCGCCATTGTGACTCTAGGGTTTGGCGAAATTATTCGCGTTGCCTTGTTAAATATGGATTTCCTTGGGGGGCCTCGCGGTTACTCTGGAATCCCAGGCTTTGGTTCATTCCTTTTTTCTTTTATCTTCGCTTCGGTTTGGTTGGTGATTTGTTTTTTCACCATTTGGCGAGTTATGCACTCTACTTACGGTCGCAGCTTCCTCAGTGTGCGCGAAGATGAGATCGCCGCAGAGGCCATGGGCATCAACACCACACGCATGAAGGTTCGTGCGTTTGTCTTATCAAGCTTTTTCGCCGGCGTGGCGGGCTCTTTGTTTGCTCACTTTACCAACTTCATCAATCCTTCCTCGTTCACATTTCTACAAAGCGTGAACGCGGTGATTATGGTGGTCTTAGGTGGCATGGGTTCAATGACAGGCTCTATTGTTGCCGCGATTTTTATCACGGCCCTGCCCGAAGCCTTACGCCCCCTGCAAGACCTCACCGGCGTCGATCTGCGCATGGTGATTTACTCTTTATCCTTAATTCTGGTGATGATCTTGCGCCCTCAAGGACTCTTTGGAGACCTGGAACTTTCTGATATGTGGAGAAAATATGTCCGACGTTCTTCTTGAGGCAAAAAACATCACGATGCAATTTGGTGGCCTGAAAGCCGTCGACTCCCTGGCCTTTCAAGTAAAAAAAGGACAACTGGCTGGCTTGATTGGTCCGAATGGCGCTGGAAAAACCACCGTCTTTAATATGCTGACGGGAGTGTATCAACCCACCTCCGGTGCGGTCTTTCTTGAAGATAAATCCCTTCAAGGGCTGAAACCCTACGAAATTTCCCATCGTGGTGTGACCAGGACATTTCAAAATATCCGCCTCTTTAAAGGACTTTCGGTCTTAGATAATGTGCTGATCGCTGGTCACCAACACATGCACTATGGGCTTTTTGCCGCGCTTTTGCAGACCCCGCACTTCCTTAAATCAGAAAAGGATTTGCGTGATAAGGCGATGGAGCTTCTCAAGATCTTCCACCTCGACGAAAAAGCTCATGAACCCTCAAGCTCTTTACCTTATGGTGAACAACGAAAGCTTGAGATTGTGCGGGCCCTAGCCACCGATCCAAAAATCATTTTATTGGATGAACCTGCCGCGGGAATGAATCACTCTGAAACTCATCACCTCATGGAGACCATTGCAAAAATTCGCGAACAGTTTAAATTGACCGTCTTGCTGATTGAGCACGACATGAAACTGGTCATGGGTATTTGCGAAAACATCATCGTCTTAGATCACGGAATCAAGATTGAAGAGGGCGATCCTCAAAAGATTCAAGGCTCTCAGAAGGTGATTGAGGCCTATCTTGGCGTGGAGGAAGGTCTATGAGTTCGCCTCTTTTGACTGCCGAAAACTTGGAAGTCTTCTATGGCTCTATCCAAGCTCTTAAAGGAATTAGTTTTTTCGTTAACACGGGGGAAATTGTTTCTTTGATTGGCGCTAATGGGGCGGGAAAAACCACCACTCTTCGCGCCATCTCGGGCCTTGTTCCCAACAAAGGACAAATCTCGTTTGCCGGACAGAACCTTAATGTCGTTCCAACTTATAAACGCGTCAGTTTAGGCCTGGCCCAATCTCCGGAAGGACGGGGCGTTTTCCCGCAAATGAGTATTTACGAAAATCTTGAAATGGGTGCTTACTCACGCAAGGACAAAACGCAGATTAAAGCCGATTTGGAAATGTGTTTTGAACTCTTTCCCCGCCTTAAAGAGCGTCTTTCTCAAATGGCAGGAACTTTGTCGGGCGGCGAACAGCAGATGCTCGCGATCAGTCGTGCCCTGATGTGTAAACCCAAGATGTTACTTTTAGATGAACCCTCTCTCGGATTGGCTCCTTTGGTTGTCGCCCAGATTTTTGAAATCATTAAAAAGCTGAACAAAGAAGGCATGACAATTCTTTTGGTTGAGCAAAATGCGCGCATGGCCCTTAAGATTTCCCACCGCGCTTATGTTTTAGAGACCGGCCGCATTGTTATGCAGGATTCCGCCGAAAATCTTTTGAATAATGATGAGGTTCGTAAGTCTTATCTGGGGATCTAAGCTTTTAAGACATTTTCTGCAAAAGAACTTCGAACTCGGTTCCACGGCCGTCTTTAACAGGGCTTCGCACAGAGACCTTGCCATCGTGAGCCTCAACAACCGCTTTCACGAAAGTTAAACCTAAGCCCATACCATACTCAGAGCGACTCTTATCACTTCGATACAACTTTTGCCAGATCATCGCCTGCTCATCTGCGGAAATACCGGGGCCCGTGTCCGTCACTCTCAGAATCACATTTTCGGTTTGATTGATGGTCTCAATAGTGACCTCACCACCAGACGGCGTGTATTTATGGGCATTATCTAGAAGATTCGCAATCACTCGGCTGATCAACCGCGCATCAACCAGAGCCCAATCATGACTGTCGAGTTTTTGAATCACACGAATGTCTTTTTCCTCAAAAGCCATCTCATAAAGACTCATGATTTCTCGCACGAGTTCACTGATATACTTCTTTTCAAGCTTTAATTTTTTACTGCGATTTTCCGCTTCCGTGATGTCCGTCAAAAGCTGCAAAAAGTTGAGAATTTTATCCGAATTTTCATAACAACTTTGCAAAGCCTCACGATAGGTCTCCACATCCCCTTCGTTCTGAAGGGCCAACTCAGCTCTTCCGCGTAATCGCGTCACAGGGGTTCTAATATCATGTGCCAGATGATCAAAGGCTTCCTTTAGACCACTGACAAGCCCCTCAATCTTATCAAGCATTTTATTGCAAAGAACTTTGAGCTCTTCCAATTCGCCGTCACTCCCGCCAACGGGAACCCGAGTCGACAAAGATCCACTTTCGATCTTTTTCATCGAGGTAATCAGCTCCCGAACGGGACTGAGGGTTTTATTAGAAAGGAATAGGCCCCCTAAAAAACCAATCAGAGCTACGGGTAAAAGCAGCCACCAAAAAATCTTTTGCAGATTTCGCAACTGAAGTCCCAAGCCCTCAGTGCTTTTAGCTACGACCAGGCGATTTCCGTCTTTCAATGTTCTCCCCAAAAAAACCACAGAATCAATGCCGCCCACCTCGGGAAGAACAAAGTCAAAACTGTGAGCTTTTTGAGAAAGGATCTCGGCCTTCAATGAATCGAAATCAGTTTTAAAAGAGGGAAAGGGTTCATGAAGGAATAGAATGTCACCACGAGGGGACAAGACTCCAACCAATAATGAAGCATCTCGATCATAGTTCGGAACATACATGAAATATTCGCGGAACTCTTTAAGGCCACGAATTTCGATGCGGTTCTGATACTCTTCGAGCTTCGCCTGAAGAACCAACCGCTCCTGATCCTGCAGGGCATGACTGATTTGGAAATAGAGGAAGCTGAAAATGACCGTAGAGCTAAAAATCAGCACTAAAGAGTACGCTAAGGTCAATTTAGTGCTGATTCGGAAGAGCGTCGGCTTAAGACGACTTAAGAACATATCCTACACCTCTAACCGTATAAATGAGGCGTGTAGGGAAATCTTTTTCTAACTTGTTTCGTAAACGACATACTAATACGTCTACCACATTCGTCTGAGGATCGAAATCATAATTCCACACCTCTTTAAGAATGGTCTGTTTACCGATGATCTTATTGGGATTGCTCATGAAAAGATCCAAAAGAACGAACTCGCGCTCTTGAAGATCCAACTTGCGACCCGCCCGAACCACATCACGATTCAAACGGTTGAGCTTCAGATCCTGGAATACTAACTGTGTCACTTCCGAGGCCTTTTGAGCGCGTTTCAACAGATTCTTCACGCGAATCTGCAACTCGGCCATGGCAAATGGTTTAGTTAAATAGTCATCTCCCCCCATGCTAAGACCTTTGAGACGGTCATCTAGCTCGCGAAGAGCACTTAAAATTAAAATAGGCGTATTGATCTCTTTTTCACGCAGAGATTTAGCGAAGGTATAGCCGTCCATCTCTGGGAGCATCAAATCTAAAACGATAATATCGTAATGATTTGTTAATGCCCTCTCATAGGCACGACGACCATTGGATTCTACTTCCACCTCACCCTCGAGTTCCCCTAGCCCTTGTTTAACGATCGTTGCAATTTCGTTATCGTCTTCAACTACCAAGCATCTCATTTGGAGTCACCTTTGTTACGTACGTGTTATTTGTGAGGCTAGGATATATCAGATTTGTTTCTAAAAAAAATTAGCAATTTTCATGTTTACAGGGATTTCCCTTATTATTGCAGACATTTAATCGACCCCGGGGCCGGGATTGCAAAGATGAAACCCAAAACCCCAGGAATCAGACTTGCCAGAAATAAAAAAACAGGCTCCTGGTCAGGGAGCCTGTGACATGGTCTATAGGTCTAGTTTAGCGAAAATTATCTCTTAAGTTGAATTACCTCGTTCAAAAGCTCATCTGTCGTCGTGATTGTCTTCGCGTTGGCTTGGAAACCACGTTGATTTTGAATCATGTTTACGAACTCTGTTGCCAAGTCGACGGTTGATCTCTCAAGAGACTTTGCAAACAACTTTCCGCGTCCCGCAGCGCCAGGTCCACCCAAAGAAGCTGTTCCAGAGTCACGAGATTCTTTCAAACGATTGTTACCAACCTTGAAAAGCGCTTCTGGATTTTCAAACTTCGCCAGAGCAATCTGTGCCAAATCCGCAGCTTGTCCGTTGGAGTAAACTGCCGTCAACACACCTTCGTCATTGAATGACAAACCAGTGATTGTACCAGCGGCCGCACCATCTTGGTGCCAAGAAATCAGGTCTGAGTTCTTACCGTACTGTTTCGTACCATCAAGACCCTTACCGCCATCTTTAATCGCATCACCGAAGTTCAACTTCACTTGTTGGTCTTGCAATGCACCACCTTTGAAGTTGAAGTTTGTCTCTGTCGTCTCTTGGCTATCCAATTTTCCATCAACTGTGAATTTCAGCTTACCCGCACAAACTTGTGAAAGAGCGCCTTCATCACCACCGCTAACTTCTTTACCATCAACAAGACCTTTGAATTCCCACTCGCGGTCCGCAGTCTTATTGAAGAAGAAGCTGACCAAGTGTTTGTTACCTTGAGAATCGTACATCTCAACACCAGTAGAGTAGTGAGAAGTGGAATATGGATCTTTGATATCAAATTTCTTAGTTGCTTCCATGCGCGAGTCTAAGTTCAAATCCAATTTCAATTCTTTAGTTGCTTTCGCTGGGATCAGGGCACGAGGGAATTTGATATCCGTCATTTTGTTAACGATATTGCCTTTTTCATCCGTCGCGAAACCTTGAACTTTTTGATTGTCGTTTGTTACCAAATAACCTTCACGGTCAAAGTGGAAAGATCCATCACGAGTGTAAGACTCGCCATCAGAACCTTTTACTTTGAAGTAACCGTCACCAGAAATCGCCAAGTCAGTGACTTTTTCTGTGGCATCGATATTACCTTGAGTCAGAATGGGGTTTACGGCACCGATCTTCACACCACGACCAATTTGGTTACCACCAAGAATACCTTTTAAGTTTTTGGAAATAATGTCTTGGAATTCCGCGCGGCTCGCTTTAAAACCGACGGTGTTTGCGTTGGCGATGTTGTCCCCGATAACACCCAAAGCCTCGCCTTGAGCAGTCATACCAGACACACCTGTGTAAAGAGATGAAAGAATACCCATGTGACCTCCATGTCGTTGGCGTCTTCAATCGGAATCCGCCGTTTGGAGGGCCTCCTCTGCGAGGACCAGCCCTAATATTTATTTTTTAATCCAGTCGCTGCCAGTTCAGTGTCTGCGCCACCGGCGCTCCCACATCTTTGGCTGCCGCCATTGCGTTACAGAACCACTGTAGAGTCGATGTTGGTGAACACGTTTTCTTTAAGCGCGTTCTTATCCATCACCGTCACAACCGTGTTGTTCTTCACGCTGACGATCAGTGCGGAGTCATTCATTAACACTAATGAATCCTTCGAACCTTTCGCCGCCGCTCTCGAAATAGCGTCTGAGAGTTTTGAGATGTCCTCCGGGCTGTAACTGATGCCCCGAGTTCTCATACGCTCAATCGCGTGATTCGAAAACTTCACCCCTTCAGCAGCCTTGGCAAGGCCTTGCGGAGCGATCTGTCCAACGTTCTGAGGCTTCATGCCTCCGAGGTTATTCAGAGTCTCCTTGAAGGAGGGTCCCGTGCCCAGATCCGGTTGTTTCACCTTCCCTGGCTGCTGCGGAACGAGTTGATCTAGAGTCTGTATCTTTTTTAAATCCACCATTATTTCGCCGTCTCCTTAGCGATTCTTTCCATCATGTCCCGGGATAATCCCACCGTGTTCATGATATTAGATTTTGCTCCAGGAGCGGGAGTTGGTGAAGTCTTTTGTGACTCTACATTTCCCTCTTTTCCAGTTTGTCCTGTGGCATCATCCTTTTTCAAGTCTAGGTTTGTGACATCATTTACTTTCTGGTCGTTACTCATAAGACGAGGGTCTGTAATCTTCTTCACGTCAGAGAATCGAATCGCCTGAGTTCCTACGTGCAGAACAGGTCCCTCACCTGAATAACTTACTCCCGTGATCACACCGTCGAAGTCCGTTTTAATACCAATCTTCTTACCGTCAGAACCTTTTGCTTCTGCGATAAACTGATATTCTCCCGGAGCTGCTTTCATCGCCTTTTCATCCTCACCATTCCAAGTAAGTTTGTTTTCACCTTGCTTGAGACCTTTGAGATTGTAAGTACGAACAATATTTCCTTCCACATCACGAACCTTCACTGTCACTTCACTTGCCGCCATTGGCAAAGTGAATTTGAAGTCATGATCTTTATCATTCACGCCACGAATCACCTTCGAAGAATCCCCTGCGACCGCTTTGCCGATCAAGTTCAGTGCTTGAAAATTTTCCGAAGGCTTTTGACCGTTCTTCAATTCCTCAAGTGTTCTGTTCATGTTCTGCATCTGCTCGAGTGATGAAAAGTTCGCAAGTTGTGCGGCCATCTCATGACTCTTCATGGGGTTCGTCGGATCTTGATTCTTCATTTGTGTGAGCATCAATTTAAAAAATGCATCTTTATCCAAATTTGGATTCCCGGTAGCGCGCACTTTTTTAGAAGGATCTGTCCAATTCGCATCGACAATTTTATTAAGAACTTCACCGACGTTTTCACCGCCGATTTTATCCTTATCCAGAGCACTGACATTGGATGGGCCTGCATTCTCCGCTTTCGTTTGCGTCGCACCGAATGCATTGACTCCTAGTTTCGTACTCATCATTGTCATATCGACTCCTTTTTAGCGTCTTACGCCACCAAATTTAATCCGCTGCCTTTACCATCCACACTGCGGGTGCGAGTTTTACTCGCCGTCTCAATGGGCTGCAAAGGGTCTCGGCGATGGGCTCCATAACCTTTAAGATTCGGCATCTCCGTGAAAGACTCTCGACGCCCTTGAGAACCGAAGTTTTCATTAAACTGGTTCCAGAATTGACGAGCTTGGTCCCTCTGGTTCTGACCGTTCATGTTGGTCTGGTTTTGTGTCGCCGTATCCGTAGACGTTGAATTTACAACATCCACTTTTACATTTTCCATCGAGAGCTTGTGAGCAGCAAGACTGGTTTTCAGTTCAGCTAGACTAGACTCAATCGTCTTCTTCGCTTCCTGAGTATCCGCCGACATCTGCAAGTTCACTTTGCCATCTTGAAGCATCACTTTGAGGTGAATGGTTCCCATGCCCTCGGGGGTCATTTGAACTTTCATCTCTCCGCCGCCCTTTTTGATCAAGTATTGGGCTTGATTCATAAGCTGCTTCACTGCCGCGTCGTTCTCTCCCGGATTTGCAGGCGCAGTCGGGACTGGGGCCGCCATCGGCAGAGCCGCATCCGCTTTCAAGGCTTCGCCTTTAATGGGCGCGCCATGGACGCCTTCAAGACCTGTGAGACTGCTCTTGAAGTCCGTTGCTTTTTCCGTGAGCTTTCCCAAAATCTCTTTTTCAGATGTCAGACCTTTTTGCGCGAACTGCTGTGAGTTCTGCTGCATCAAAGACTGCCCTTGAGATTGATTCTGGAAAAAAGCCTCGGGGTTGACTTTGTTTTGTGCCTGAAGATTTGAACCCGGCAAGGCCGTCACTGGCTTTTCCAATTTCGGTGCCTGGATCGCTTGCTGAAACTCCTCCATCAATGCGGGGACCTCTTCTTGAGTGCCCTCTTTACCACCGGCGGCTTGTTTCGCGGCCAACGCTGCTAAAAGAGCTGGAGACAAGGTCTCTGCCATCTGCCCCTTTAAATGGGGCGGAAGCTCTTCCAGTTTGGCGCTTGGGGTCTGAGGTTGTGGAATCATCTCGGAAGACATTTCCATCTCAGGAGCATCCATAGGAATTTCTTCTTGAGGCAACGCCTCTGCAAACGAACCTTCATCCATCATCATTCTTTGCGCCAAAGAATCTTGCAAAGAAGGCATAGAAGTCGGGACCGCTTTGGGCTCTTGATTCATCCAGAACTTTTGCGTCACGCGATCTGCCGACGCACTCAGGGTATTTTGTTTTCCTTGAGCTGCGGCAATTCGCGCCTGCATATTCTGTTGGCTCATTCCAGCGCCACCAAATGTCATTTCTGACACAGGCTTCGCTTGTGGCTGTTGCTGAGGCATCTGATTGAGTTGCATGAGCAACGCCGCATACATCGCGCGAGCTTTGTCTGCGTCTGCATCATCCAATCCCAATTGATCAATCACAGCATCCGCTGTCACTTCGGGGGATTGTGCGAGTTGGTTTTCATCCAGCTGGGCCATCGCCTCCACAAGTCGTGTGGGGGATATTTCGAATTCACTCTCGAATGAGTCCATGAACTCCTGTATTGCCTGCTGTCGAACCGTCGCCTTCTTGGTTATCTTCCCTTCTGGTTTGACGACCACTGTTTCCGTCTTCCTTACCTCGGAGCTGTCGGGCTTTTCTTCCTTCGCCCTCATCTCTTTCGGCATCGACTCTTTCATTTCTTTCGGGCTTTTCGAAACTCTATCTTCGAGAGCCTTTCCGAACGAAGAATCGGAGTCGGAACCTTTGAAACCCTTCTCTGCCGTTCTATCCGGCGAGGATTTCAAATCGGTCGCTCCCACCATCGGGGGGCCGACTGCGATATTTTGTAACAAACCTTCCTCCTTGAAACTATCCGCGCCTTCCTGGCGCAGTCAGTTAGTGTGACGCTGGAGAGCGTCGTTTATAACCTGCAAACATCTCCGATAAGATTTGAGCCTTTTCGGGTTTTAATAAATTCATGATATCAGCAGCATTCTTCTTTTTCATACGCCCAAGTATTTCAACTGCCAAATCCTCGTCCATTGTCTCAAAGACTTTAGCCGCTTGTGGGGGCTTCATATTGGAGTACATCTGTACCAAGGTATCGACTTTCTGGTCGTCAGCCTTGACCCGATCTTCCAACATGTTGGAAATCTTCCCGCGCATCTCTTCCAGTTCTTTCAGGCGCTTTTCAAGTTCCACTCTTTGAACTTGAAGTTCGCTTTCCATACGATTGAGTTCTTCTTCGCGCGCATCGAGTTCCTTTTTTCGATCATTCAACTTTTGCAGATGATCAATTTCAGCGGTGCTCATTGAACCACTCGCGGGCTCTGTGGAGGCTGCGTCGGTTTTCTCTTTTGCTTCGGGAGCAGCAGGAGCTGGTGCCGAGGGCCCTTGCGCCACAGCTTCTCCTGTCATCTGAATTTCCACTCGTTTGATCAGATTTTCTACTTGCTCATGGTTCTGAAAACCCCAAATCGCAACCATAAAACCAAAAAAGGAAACGCCCACCATTTTCCAGGGAACAGAAGATCTTTTTTTCTTTTTGGGGGCACCCATCTTCATGCGACGACGGATTTGTTGTTCAACATCTTCAGACGCTAAATCCAGATGCAGGCGTGCGGAAGAAGGCTTCTTCTGAAACTTAACGCCACTTTGCTGATCTGCGACCTTGCGTGCATTTTTGAAGAATTGATCGTATCCGCTTTTCATCCTTAAGATTCCTTCACTGCTTTAAAGCGCAGGATGCTTTGTTCATCCATCTCTTTTTGGTCTTGAGCGAGTCTTTCGTGTCGATACTCTTCGAACTTGTTTTCTCGCATCTTCTCCATAATTTTATATTCCTGAGCGGCTTGTCGCAAAACCTCTCTCTTGGACTCGACCAATTTTTCTATTTCTTGAATTTTTTGCTTTTGCCTGTGGATCAGGATCTCCTGGCCTTTTAGAAACTCATGGATCTGGGTGAGGGCTGGACCTTGGGCCCCTCCCTGAGAGGACAAAGCCCCTGCCTGAGCATGAGCCCCGGTTTTCTGCTGTAACATTTGCTCAAGACGAGCATTTTCTTCGTTCAGCAGCATCATGGCCTCTTGAAAGTCTTTTTGAGCTAAGTTTTCTTTGATTTTGCGGTGTTCAAGCACTTTTTGCAGTGGAAATTTAAACTTCATGTAAGTTACTCCAGTTCCGAGCCTCCGGCCCTACCCACTGCGCGCCAAACGCTCTAAGCGTTGACAAGAATCTGCTGCATTTGCCGAATCGTTTGAGTGAAGTTTGTTGGGTCTTCAACTCTTTGCTTAAGAAAGTCATTCACTCCATCGATGACTTTCACGGCTTTATCAATTTTGGGATTCGATCCCGGCTTATAAGCCCCGATATTAATCAGATCCTCAGCATCTTTATAGACAGCCAGGGTTTCTCTTAACTTCTGCGCTAATTTCACATGCTCTGGTGAAGAGACCGCTCTCATCACCCGACTTGCACTTTGCATAATATCAATAGCCGGGAAATGGCCTTTTTGCGCCAAAGCACGACTTAAAACAATGTGCCCGTCGACGATAGAACGAACGGAATCCCCAATGGGATCATTCATATCGTCTCCCTCGACAAGCGTTGTATAGAATCCAGTGATACTGCCTTCGCCTTCAAAGGACCCGGCTCTTTCTAACAACTTTGGCAAGGTCGCAAAGACGCTGGGCGTGTATCCTTTTTGAGATGGCGGCTCCCCGGTACTGAGACCGATCTCCCGTTGGGCCATCGCAAAACGAGTCACAGAGTCCATCATCAAAAGAACATTCTTACCTTGGGAACAAAAGTACTCTGCCAAAGCGGTGGCCACATAAGCTCCGCGCATACGCAAGAGAGGACTTTGATCACTTGTCACACAAACCACCACCGAGCGGGCCATGCCCTCCGGTCCCAAATCATGCTCAATAAACTCTCGAACCTCACGACCCCGTTCACCAATCATGGCGATAACGTTGACATCCGCATTGGTGTTACGAGCCATCATGCCCAAAAGAACTGACTTCCCGACGCCAGAACCCGCCATAATAGCGACACGCTGACCTAGACCTGCGGTTAATGCCCCATTGATGGCGCGAATCCCTAAATCAATAGGTTCGCGAATGGGTCTTCTTTCCAAAGGATTTCGAACTTCACTGTAGAGAGGGACTTCTCGGAAATTTTCGACTTCACCCTTATCATCAAGAGGACGACCCAGGCCATCCACCACACGCCCTAAAAGCTCTTCACCGGCACGAACCGTGGCAATTTGACGGGCCAAAACAATCTTAGAGCCCAATGCCACGCCTCTCATATCATTAAGGGCCATCATCAAAACATGTTTGTCTTTAAATCCAACGACCTCAGCTAAAAAGGACTTATCCATTCCGCTGGGAATGATCTGCACGATACTTCCGACACTGGCTCCGGGCAAATATCCTTTAATCAACATTCCATTGACCTCAGTGACCTTGCCACTGTCCTTGGTCAAGTGGATGCTGCTGACTACTTCAGAATATTTCTCCAGATTCAGCTCTAGCTCATTCATCAGCCGGCAATCCTGTCTTTTACTTTAGGCATGTTTTCTGAAAGCACCGTCCAAAGCTGTTCGATACGTTGTTCAAGACGGGAATCGACTTCACCATAGTTGGTTTCTACAATACAACCGCCATCGGCCACTTCGGGACTAGGCTCAAAACGAATTCGTTTGATGAACTCGAATTCACGACCCGTTTCTTTTTTAAGTTCTTCCAAGAATTCAAACTGGCCTTGAGAAACACGGACGGTGATATTTTCTTCGTCTTGAGAAAGGCTGACGGCATCACGAAGAATTTGCACCATGGCTTCATTGTTGTTGTGAAGCTCTGTCTTTGCCAGACGCGTCGCCATCTGAAAGGTCAATTGAATAAGATGGGATTCGTTGAACGAAGCCATCTCTTTTTTCATCTCTTTGATGGCATTTAAAAGCATATCCATGGATTCCATACGCTCGGAAATCTCGGCAGAAACTTTCTCGAAAGCCTCTTTGCGACCCTCCTCGAGTCCAAGACGATAGGCCTCTTGATAAGCGCCTTCCTGGATCTCTTTGAGCTTTTCCAAAGCTGCCGCTTCCACCTTTTCTTCTTCACTGACTTTTTCAACTTGATCGATACCCGTTTGAACCCGAACCGCATCGTTCATGCGGAAATCAGAGCCCTTGCCTTTTTCGGCCAGGTAATTCAATGCCTGCTCGGGAGTGCCCAGGTCAAAACGAACCGGAACAAATTCCAGCACGGTTTTTTCTGCCAGCTCCTTGGGAAGGACCGATTTTGAAACGCGGTTTGTATTCGGCTTCAAATTAGACCATGGCATCTTCTGAACCACCTCTTGCGATCAAGATTTTTCCTTCAGCTTCAAGTCGTCGCGCAACGTTGACGATCTCTTGCTGCGCTTGTTCTACGTCAGACAAACGAGACGGTCCCATGTTCGACAAATCTTCACGCAGCATATCGGCCGCACGTTGAGAAATATTCTTGAGGATCTTTCCACGAATATCTTCGCTGGCTGTTTTGAGGGCCAATAAAAGTTTTTCGTTCGGAACTTCCTTGAGAAGCGCTTGAATACCGCGGTCGTCGATTTTGACGATATCGTCGAAAACGAACATCAGCTTGCGAATTTCTTCCGCCAAGAGAGGGTCTTTCTCTTCCAAGCGAGACATAATCGCCGTTTCTGTATTCTTGTCCATAACGTTGAGCATTTCGGCCACGGGTTGAACACCCCCCAAAGCGGCCTGCTCCACTGTTGCGGTGTTCGAAAGTTGATTTTTCATAACGCGGTCAATTTCCGCAATCAATTCGGGGTCCACGTGTTCAAGGTTCGCCATACGAAGCACGACCTCGGCCTGCAAAGCTTCGGGAAGACGTTTCAAAACCTCTCCCTTTTTTTCAGGCTCTAAATGTGCCAAGATCACGGCCACTGTTTGCGGATGTTCGTTCACCAAGAACGTCGCTAATGACTTTGCATCGACCATTTCTAAAGATTCCAAAGAGCGTGAACCACCCGAAGTGATGTTCAAACCCCCAAGAATGCCACGCGCTCGCTCTTCCCCCAAAGCATCGACAATCGTGTCTTTGGCGGAAATACTTTCCGAGAAGATATAATCTTCTGTTTCCGAGATCATTTCATAGTATTCTTCCAAAACACGTTTCGTGACATGAACCGGAACAACACGCAATTTGCTCATCTGATTGATCAGTTTACGGATGTCGGCGTCGTCCATGTGGCGAAGAAGGACTTTCACCGCATCTCGTCCCAGATAGTTGATAAGGATTGCGGCCTTATCAAAACCCTTTAAATGTTCATACTCAATATTTTCGGCCTTATGAAGTTTCATTAGCCATCCTTCCTAACAAGCCACATACCAAAGGCATTGGCTGCTTTCTCTTCATCTCGAGACATCGTCGCCATAATACGATCTTTAAGAAGTTCGCTTTCGGCTTTTTCAGGATCGATAGATTCTTGCAACACAGGAAGAGCCGTCGACATTCCAGGCAATGTGCTATCGACAGATTGCAGTTCTTCAAGTTCTTCGATAGTTCGAGGCAACATTTCCTCAACAGAGTCTTGGAAGCTGTCTGTAATCCACTGCATGAATGGACGAACCACGATAAAGAAGAACAATGCCAAGCTGAAACCCAACAGAGCCCACTTGAATAACGCATGAATCAACTTTTTACGCTCTAAAGTCGTCAGGATCTTTTCGGCTTCCGAGAAGTCTTCAGGCTGGAACTGGATATTTTCAATACGAACGCTATCGCCGCGAGCTGTATTGAAGCCAATCGCATTTTTCACCAGCTCTTCGTATTTCTTCAATTCTTCAGCTGAACGCGGTTGCCATTTGGTTTCCGTTGTTCCGTCTTCCTTGGTTACCGTCGTGCTAAACCCATCCACAACCACGGCAACACTGACGCGCTCCAAAGCGCCCGCCGCTTCGCGGATGTTTCGAACTGTCTTTGGAACTTCAAAATTTGTGGTCTTAATTTCCTTCTTAACATCCTGGCGGAAACCCACAGTTCCTTGATCTTCCGCACCAGGCAGGTTGGAACGGCTGCCCGGAACACCCGAAGGATTGGTGCGCGAACCATCCAAAGATTCCTCTTCGGATTGCTGAGAACGAATCGCCGTTTTGTCAGGGTCCACAGACTCTTCCACAGAAGAAATCACGCGGTGATTTAAAGTGGCATCCACCTTTGCCACCACTTTGGCATGTCCCACAACCTTGGCCAAAATATCTTCAATACGATCTTTCAAATCATTTTCAATCTTTGCTTTAAGATCCAACAGCTCGTTAGAGCCGCCTGTCGTTCCATCGGACTGGCGAGTCAAAACTTTTCCGCGCTCATCCAAAACCGTCACCTTATCAGCATCCAAACCTTCAACGGCATTAGCCACCAGGTAGCGAATACCACGAATCTGCTCTGGAGCTAGTTCTTTACCCTGGTGAAGTTCTACAACAACCGATGCGGAAGCTTGTCCCCCCTCTTCGAGGAAGGTCTTTTTATTCGGTAATGCCAAAATCACCTTCGACTGCTTCACTGCGGTCAAGGTGTTAATCGCTCTCATCAACTCCCCTTGCAGGGCTCTTTGATAGTTGATTTTTTGCGCGTAAGAATTCATTCCGAAGTCTTGTTTATCGAAAATTTCCAAACCAATGGAACCCATTTTAGGCGAACCGATTTCGGACATCAAAGTCATTTGCGTTGAATGCAAAAGCTCTTTAGGGATTGCAATCGTCTGCCCGCCATCGCGCAACTGGAACGGGATGTTCTTTTCATTCAGTTTCGCCACCATCGTCGAAACTTGTTCCGTCGGAATGTTCGTAAAGAGCGGAACATAGTCCTTTCCGGATGCCATGAAAAGCATCGTCAAAATCGCGATGGCCGCGATAACGGTAACTGCAACGACCGAAAGTCTTTTGGTTGGTCCCAAGTTTTTAAAGAACTCACGAAATTGGACGACCAATCCACCGAAAATTTTATTCAAGGCAACCCCTCCGACCTAAAAAACTACACCTGCATCTTCATGACTTCTTGGTACGCATCAATAATCTTGTTGCGCACTTGCACCATCACCTTCAAGGCGATGTCTGCTTTTTCTGCCGCGATCATAACATCTGCGACATTATCCGTTTTTCCGGTTGCGAGATTTTGCATGGCTTTATCTGAAGCCTTCTGCATTTCATTCACGCTCCCAACGGCCTCTTTTAGGGTGTCGGCGAAGCTCTTACCAGTACCTGCTGTGGAACTCGATGATGAAGGGCTCTCGATGCTTAACGACTTGGAGTCACGAGTGATTCCAGTGTCGAGAAACCTATTTGCATTTGATACAGTAAAACCCTCCATGGCTTCACCTTCTCCTTATGAAAATTGTAATATAACTAAACTCAAAAAGTCCTTAAAAATTGCCCAGGTCCAGGAACTATCTGCCTATCTCTAAAGCCGACAGAGCCATGTCCTTGGATGCCTGTAAAGCCGTCACGTTCGCCTCATAGGAACGGGACGCCTGTATCATATTGGTCATCTCTTCCATGAGGTTGATATTGGGATAAGCCACATAGCCATCCGCATTTGCATCAGGATGATCCGGTTCATACTTCAACAAAGGAGCTTTGCGGTCTGAAATCACGTCTGTGACTTGCACTCGCTGAAAGCTGCCAGCCGGATCCGATGAGGTGATGATCTCCCCAAAATTCTTCGCGTCTGGCATGGCTTCAAAAACCACGTCCTTACGGCGGTAGGGGCCCCCCTCCGGGGTCTGGGTCGTATTGATATTGGCAATATTGCTGGCAATGGTATTCATGCGCATTCTTTGCGCCGCCATACCACTGCTGCTGACTCTCATCCCTGTCAAAAAATCAGCCATCTATTACCGCCCTTCAGTCGCGGCATACTTCAAAGCTGCCATTTTTTTATTAATCAACTGCAAAGCCGCTTTGTACATGATCGCATTCTCAGACAAAGCCGACATTTCTTTTTCCACGTCCACGGTGTTGCCGTCATTATTCACAGCCCCTTCAGGGTCTTCATAGATATCGGGACGAGTTTTCGTGACGGAGTTCCCGCCCACCGCGAAGTGTTCAGGACTGCTGGTGCTTAATGAATTGCCGCCATCCAAGTCGAGGGCTCTTTGCAAGGCCCCTTCAAAATCCATCTTCTTGGCGTGATACCCGGGGGTCTCTGCATTGGCGATGTTTGACGAGGTCACGTTGTGACGGAGCTGCCTCATCGACAACGACGTGGCTAGAGCGTTGGTTGTTTTATCAAAAAGTCCACTACTCATAAAACCCCTTCCTCCTTGTATTCATTAAGTTTATTTCTCAATGTTCTAATACTAATGCCTAACATCTGTGCCGCCCGGGTCCGGTTCTGAGCCGTCAACTCCAAGGTCTGTAGAATAAGACGCTTTTCCACCTCGGAAAGGGACATCCCTGGCGCAAAATCCAGGGCCATATCTTCAACAATAGCCTCAAACTGAATGGATTCGGGCCCAATCAGTGAAGATTTTGCAAGGACCACCGCTCTTTCAAGCACATTCTCAAGCTCCCGGATGTTGCCAGGCCAATTCCAAGAGTTCAGACGCTCGTAAGCTTCCGCCGTTAGACGCAGTCCACTTTTGCCGTGAATGATCTGCGCCACTTCCAGAATAAAATTCACAATGTTCTGAAAATCCAGGGTGCGATCTTCAAGGCGGGGAACTTCCAAATGCACCACCGCCAACTTATAGAAGAGATCTTGGCGAAACTGCTCTTGTTTTACCAAAGCTCGAATGTCACGACGAGATGTTGAAATGAAACGAGGGCGAGAGCCATCTGTTCTTTCCACCAACTTCATCAAATCATTTTGTATAGTGACACTTGCGCAATCGAGATCTTCAATCAAAAGAGTCCCACCATCCACTTTAGAAAAATCAAAACCACCGGCATTCTTGCAATCCAGACAATACAAACGCGGCGAACGGCTTTTTGTGTAGACGTACCGAGCCAAACTTGTTTTTCCAACACCAGCGTCCCCAACAATCAATAAACTTGCTTGGGTCCCGGCCAATTGCATACTGAGTTGCTTTACCTCATGCATTTTTCTATCTTCGATATGTAAAGCATCAAAATCAAAGTACGACATCAAAACTCCTATTTGACTTGCTCGTTCTCAGACATCGCTGGAATTCTCTTGATATATTTCTTATAACCATCGCGCCATTCGGAATTCTTCAATTGCTCTTGGGCTAAGTTCTTCCAAAATGCGCTTTTTTCGCCTTTAAAGTCATTCCACACTTCCGCCGCTTTTTGAATTTCACCACGCTTGAAGTAGATCTGACCTAGCTTGTAACGAATGGAGGATAACGGACGGCTGTCTTCGTATTTTTCAAGAAGACGATCATAAGAGGCCGTCGCTTTTTCTTCCTGACCTTTTTCCAAATAGATGTCACCCATCATTTCCAATGCTTTCGCATGAATGGTGGCGGCGACTTTTCCAGAGTCTTTGGACAACTGATCAACCATTTCCAACGCCTGAAGTGCCTCAACCGCTCGTCCTTGTTTTAATTGCAAGTCGGCCAACTTAAGATACGGATCTGCCACCAATGATGGCTGCCCTTTCCAAGTTCTTAAAAGTTCGCCCAGATAGCGAATCGCGGATTCATGATCTCCCCGTTTTTCCAAAAGACGAACAGCAATATTCACTCTTTCGATTTGATCTTGTTCTTTGAGCTGTTCAGGCGATTTGATATTTTTTAGATACTCATAAGCTTGATTGTATTTGTGTTCCTGATTAAAAACAGAAGCCAAACGCAGATTCAATTCGTTTTCTGACGGGCTTTGCTCTGTAACTTGAATTTCTTTGGCCTCTTGAGTTCCACGGATCGCATAAGTGCGGTTCAAAACATCTTTATAATATTTTTCAGCCTCGGCAGGGGCTCCGCCCATTTCAAAAGCTCTGCCAATATTATATTTCGTATCCAGACGCTTGGAATTCTTCAACCAAGTATCAGCATACTGACTGTGTGTCTTAAGAGCGCGAATGAAATTTCCTTCGTCCACTTCTGTCTGAAGTTTTTCATTAATATTGGCGACAATTCGATTTGTCAGCAAAGGCACATCCACGGAAGTCGGATGCTCCTTATAGTATTTAGACAAAAGGTCGATTGCTTTTTGATGTTCATCCCGACTGGCGTATCCATCGGCCACCATGATTGTGGCAAACTGCTCCATATTTGGAAGATCCACTTTTTTCGCCAAAGACATGATTTCACCGACGGCGTTATTCACTTCTTTGGGTTTCATGCCCTTCATGCGAGCACTAAGAAGACGAAGGCGCGCAATCACCGCGCTTGGATTTTCACCATAGCGAAAGTAGGTTTCAAGATAAGCTCCCATTACACGAGACTTGTCGGCGCCAAAAATCTCAAGAAGTTCTCCCAACCGAGTCATCGCAAAAGGTGCGTGATTGCTGCTAGGGAATCTCTTAACGAAATCACGATAAACATCCAAGCTTTGATTGTATTTCTTCGTCCAGAACAAGGATTCCGCCTGATTGTAATAAGCGTTTGGATATGAATTTTGTCCCTCTGGATATTTCGCCAGTGCTTTTTGATATTCATCAATGGCCTTCGTATAATTTTTTGCACGAACCCAAACGTCACCACGACGGAAAGCCGCTTCCACTTTCAAATCACGATTTTTCGAGTTCTTTTCAACTGAATCAAACTGAGCAATGGCATCATCCCATTTGCTCAACTTCATAAAAGCCAAACCACTCCCTAAACGAGCCAGGTCTTTAGAAACAGCCTCACTATCACCAAAGTTCTTATTTTCAATATGCTCGTTAAAAAGACGGAGTGCCCCTAAAAAGTCCCCTTTTTCAAAGGCCAAATAGCCGATCTTTAAGGAGGTTCTTTCCGCCAACGGTGAACGCGGATATTTGGCGACGGCGTCTTTATATCTTTGGATGGCCTCATCATAGTTCAGACCTCGGCCCTCATTTTGCCACAAAGCCAAATGAACATCCGCCGTCATATAATCAATGACTTCGTTATATTCAGATTCAGGATACTTTTCTTTAAACCACTGTCGTGTCTTCAGGAACACGGCATATCGCTGTTTTTCAAAAAGAGTTAATAACAAACGGGCCTGTTTGTTTTCCTCCGTCGACTTTACAGAGATCTCATAAATTGTCGGAGTGACCTTCATTTTTTCCCAATAAGTCACAGGGGTCTCTAACATGGGAAAGGGGATATAATAGTTGTCTTTAGCGCGAATCAAGGACTCTTCTTTGATTTCATAGTCCTTAATAGAAAAGCGGCTGTACTCGGGATCGCCCCCATCAAAGATCCCTGACTTTACAACATTTTCATTTTGTGCGACGGCCACACCCTGATTACTGATAGCCAAGGCATCTGCAGTTGCGGGCTTTCTTTTTTTATCAGTTTTAATTTTAGCTACTTCTTTTGTGGATTTAGCGGGCAACTCCGTTGGAAGAGTTTCCATCTTTTTTGCCTCTGCCACAGGTTTGCTGGATTTCTTGGCTTTGGAGGCATTGGGGTTTAAATAGAAATCCATGATCAAACGTGAGGGCTGATCCGTCAGATAATCGAAGGTGTCGATATCTTCACCCGATAAAGTAAACGAAACCACGTGCTTACCATCTGGTCCTTTGGGATCCACCGAAACTTGAGTTACGAAATCACTTTTAAAGGAGTTCAAAGACTTGATCGTGGACTCATCTAAGGCGGGCACCGTCATCTCAACAACGGTCTGACCTTTTTTTTCAAGACGTTTAACATCATAGTCCCAGTTCTGTTGACCGAGAAACTCCAAGTGAACCGTGTCCCCTTGGAAATTAATCACGCCATTGACCTTATTAGCCTCTGCTGAAGCTAGACCTAAGAACAGGCATCCTGCCATAATCACAAATCGCAAAGTGTTCACTCCTTGAACCCCTTCTTTTCCTTCCTTGTGCCGTTGCACATACGGTGCCAGCCCTTTCGAAGGTCCATTGGCAAATATGTTCAAGATGGGCAAAAAGTTTCATAGAATTTCTGTCAGGCCTGACAAACTCATGACAGAGACTTTGGTCCTAATTCGTATTGTCAGACTGAATTTTCCATCAAAAGATTCCGATAGATAGGCGTTATGAGAAACCACTTTGTTGTATGCATCATGAGTCTGCTTCTTGGAAGTTGTGTGTCGGTTCAATTCCCCGGCGGGAAATCCGCGCCAGCAAAGGATGTGGAGTATAAAGCTCCCTCCGCGCCCTACAAGGAAATCACCACCTCCAAGGCCGATAAGACCTGGTTAAGCTCCAAAACGGGCAACACCATTTCCTATCTTTCAGAATGCGGAAACGGCAGCGATCCTTCTCTGGCACAAATTGAAAATGAATCTTTGAGTGCGCTCAGCAATTTGGAAGTCGTGAAGTCGGAAGCACTGACTTACAACTCCAGAGCTGCTCACCAAACCGTCGCTCATGGCGAAGTCGACGGCATCCCTGTGCAGATCTCCCTTTTGGTATTTAAGAAAAATGGTTGTAACTACACGCTGAGCTACGGTGGCGTTAAAGAGCAGTTTGCTTCTGAACAGCTCAGTTTTGAAGAATTTAAACGAAACTTTAAGGCACCCTGATGAATAACCTTGGATTGCCCTTCACCGTTTTCTTAATGGAAATCCTTCACTTCGTAGGAGGCGTGGGCCTTTTGACTCGTGAAGTACTGAAGGAACTCAAGGGTCGCTTCTACTGGAAACTTCTGGCTGAACAAATTTTTCAAATTGGGGCCCGTTCTTTGCCGCTCATTGTGATCACCGCCGTCAGCACCGGAATGGTGATGTCCCTGCAATTTGGTCTGGGGCTGGAAAAGTTTGGCGGAAAACTCTATGTTCCTAAATTGCTGGCCGTCACCATCCTGCGAGAGATGGGACCTGTTTTCACAAGCCTAATGTTGGCCGCTCGCGTGGGTGCCGGCATTGCCTCTGAAATCGGAAGTATGGTCGTCACTCAGCAAATCGACGCCATTCGAGCTCTTGGAACTTCGCCAATTAAAAAAATCGTCATCCCTCGTGTGATGGCTTGTTTGATCGCCCTTCCCATTCTTGTTTCTATCGCCAACATCGTGGGAAATACCGGAGGCTTGATTATCGGGGCCACTGAACTCAATCTCGATCCTAACTTCTATTTGTTGAAAGTCCTAACCACCTCCTCTATCAAAGACTATCTTTCTGGCTTTGGAAAAACATTTTTCTTTGCTCTGTTTATCGCAATCCCCTCTTGCTACTTCGGCCTCACTGTTCAGAACGGCACCAAAGAAGTCGGCATTGCGACAACCAAGGCCGTGGTGGTGTCCTCCATTCTTATCCTCGTTGGCGACTTCTTCTTATCAAAACTCTTTTGGATCGTGGAGAAGATGGTATGAGTGATGTAAAACGAGGCGTCATCGAAGTCGTTGATTTTTACAAATCGTTTGGCTCTAAAAAGGTCCACGAAGGCGTCAGCTTTTATGTTCGCAAAGGAGAATGTCTTGGCCTGATCGGAGGCTCTGGGACCGGCAAGAGTGTGCTTTTGCGCAGTCTCGTGGGACTGGAAAAACCAGATCAGGGACAGATTCTTATCAACGGCGTCGACATCGCCCCCATGCGCGAACAAGAGTTAGTGGAAATTCGCAAGAAAGTTGCCTACGCGTTTCAAGGTGGGGCTTTGTTTGACTCTATGACTGTCTATGAAAATTTGGCTTACCCCCTGCGTGAACACTTTCAATATTCTGAGAAGGAAATCGCGCAAAAGATTCACGAACAACTTTTGGAGTTTGGACTTCCTGGTTCCGAAGGTCTTTTTCCAGGAAATCTTTCTGGAGGAATGCAAAAACGCGTGGGATTGGCTCGCGCCATGATGATGCATCCTGATGTGGTTTTATATGATGAGCCGACGGCAGGGCTGGATCCCTACAACACCAAACGTATTCAAGAATCTATTCTTTCGCTGAAAGCCAAAGGAGTCACTTCTATTTTGGTCACTCATGATATGCCCACGGTCTATGCCGTCTGCGACAAGGTCGCTCTTCTGCAAAACCGTCGCATCAGCGAGCAATACACTATCGACAAACTTAAACAAGCCCCCGAGGGCCCGATGAGTCAGTTTATTAACGGAGAAAGTGCATAATGGAATCTCAAACAGGCACTCAAATCAGAGTTGGAATTTTTCTTTCCGTTGGAATCGTATTTATCCTAGGATCGATCTTCTTCCTGGGAGCCGATCGCGCTCTTTTTACTAGTTACGTCCGGGTTCACGCTCACTTCGAGCAAGTTCAAGGGCTTTCCTCAGGCAGTGTCGTCTCCCTGTCAGGGATTACCGTCGGCAACGTCGAAAGCATCACTTTCTTGCCAGAGAAAAATGCTCTGGATGTAAAGATGAAGATCAATGCGGAATACATCGGCCGTCTTCGCCAAGGATCCCAAGTGGAGATTCGCACACAAGGAGCTTTGGGTGATAAGTTCGTCTATATCATTCCCGGCGACCCTCGCAATGAAGTGATTAAAGAAGGGGAAATTCTGGACGTTGCAAAGGCGACGGATCTTCTGGGCATTATCTCTGAACGTGGGAGCGAAACAAACCGCATTTTCGATATCATCAACGAACTCTATAAAATCACTCATGCCATGAACGCCGACAATCGCTTTGGTCGTCTGATGGGAAATCTTGAAAGTGCCAGTACAAGTCTCACTCTGGCCAGTAAAGAGGCGCAAAAGTTCGTGACTCAAATCAACGCCCATGGCGGGGGTGAAAAGTTTGGCCGCTCCATTGATAAGTTAGATTCAATCATGGCGAAGATTGATAAAGGGGAAGGAACTCTGGGAGCCCTCATCAATGATCCTTCGATTCACAACCAACTAAAATCCATGTTAGGTGGTTCTTCTCGCAAAGAACACGTCAAGTCCTTACTGCGCACTTCGATTGAGAAGGAAAGTAAAGACTGACCCTCGGGAACCGTGACTGGCAATTTTAGGCACTATCAATTTTTTTGACAGTTCTACTCGTTTTTATGATTCCTGGGCGGTGTTGCATTTTTGCAAGGCAGGAACGCATGAGAAAACTGATCGTCTTTGCCCTCATGTTAAGTGCTTGCCAAGGCTCCTTCACCACGGCAGAGCTTCACTCGAATTTGAATAATGCAGATTCTATTGTCGGTGGGGTCGTCGTTTCGTCCCAGGACCCTTTAAATCAAAAAGCTTTTTCGTTGCGGGTTTTGTCGAATCCTAAAACCGTTCAGGAGGGTGACGCCACAACCACGCTTTATTCAGTCTCGCAATGTACCGCCAGCGCCTTAAGCCCACGTATCATTCTCACGGCCGCTCACTGCGTCTCTTCGACGGCCACGGTCCATCGTATTGAGTTGCCGACCGACGATGGAAAAAAAGCCATTTATAATGTCGCCAAAGCTATCGCTCATCCGGATTACGCTAAAAATGGCTTATCAGATTTGGCGCTGATGCTTTTAGAGGTCTCTTTACCCGAAAATATTGAGGTGCTGAAACTTCCTTCTAAAGACATGGTTTTGAATCTTAAGACCATTCAAGCGGCGGGCTTTGGGCGCATGGATGGAAGAAAAACGGTCCCAGGTGGAATTGGAGTTTTAAGAGCCGTCAACCTGGACGTGATTAACTATTCTCCCCAGGCCCCTGTTTTTTTTGTTGATCAGACCGCCGGAAAAGGAATTTGCCAGGGAGACTCGGGCGGACCCGCCATGGTAAATATCAATGGGAAAACCCATGTTGTGGGTGTTGTTTCGAAAACTCGATACACTCCGTCCCCGGATGGGAATCACGACTACTGCAACTTCAGAGGACAGTACGTCAATATTTCCGTCTTTTTAGATTGGATTCACACAACGGCCGCACAACTTTCTCAACAATAAAGTGAATGTTTTTTTCAGTCGTTATCGCCCTCGGGAGCAATCTTTTGGATCATCTCGCGAAAGCCCTCCTGATCTGAGTTCGGAACCTCACGACGATCCAGAGTGAATTTGATATATTTTACAAAGTTCTTTTCAAATTTCTGATTGATGGTGTCGCGGATATGATCTTTCATAAAAATCATCTGCTGCATCCAGGTGGAATTACGCACCCAAACGTAAAGAACACCCCTTTGAAATCCCACAGGTTCGGCATTTTTCGAGATCGTGGGCCCCACAACCTCTTCCCATTTAGCCCATAACTTCCAACGCATAAACTGCTCTGACAATGGCGACTTGCCATTTTCAAAAAGACTCTGTAGTACTTCCGAGCCGACAGATAATTTACCTTTGGGTTTCTTGTTGGAATCCATGTAAGAAAAGGTCTACCACAAAGATGACAAATTTCACTCAAAATCAAAAAATTACAGTTGTTGGTGCGGGGCTCGCGGGTTCTGAGTGCGCCCTCCAGCTTGCGGATCTTGGCTATCAGGTGGTTCTTTACGAAATGCGCGACAAAACCATGACGCCAGCCCACAAAACCAATAAATTCGGCGAATTGGTCTGCTCAAACTCTTTTGGCAGCCTCGGGGAACACTCCGCTCCTGGCCAGTTGAAATGGGAAGCGAAAAAACTTGGATCTCATATTCTCGAAGCGGCTTTTCAGGCTCAAGTTCCTGCCGGGCAAGCCTTGGGAATGGACCGCGAAGTTTTCTCCGCTCTGATCACAGAGAAAATTAAAAATCATCCTCGCATCGAAATCCGCAACGACCTGGTGACGTCTTTGAGTGAATTGCCTCGTCCTGCCGTCATCGCCACTGGGCCCCTTACTCACGAAGCTTTAGCTGAAGACATGCGGAAGCATTTCGGCGATGAGTTTCTATATTTCTTTGATGCGATCGCACCGATCATCGACGCGGACTCCATCAACACGGAAATCGCGTGGAAAGCAGATCGCTATGACAAGGGCACGGGGGACTATTACAACTGCCCTCTGAATAAAGAGGAATACACTCGTTTTATCGAAGAGGTTCAAAACGCACGCAAAATTGAACCCAAACATTTTGAGACGACAGACTTTTTCGAAGGTTGTATGCCGATTGAGGTGATGGTCGAAAGAGGCCCGCAAACTTTACGTTTCGGTCCGATGAAACCCATTGGTTTGGACAACCCCAAAACTGGGCGCTATCCCTACGCGGTCGTTCAACTTCGCCAAGACAACAAAGAAGGCACCGCTTACAACATGGTGGGTTTTCAAACCCGTATGGCTTACGGAGAACAAATGCGCGTCTTCCGCATGATTCCGGGACTAGAAAATGCTGAGTTCCTAAAGCTCGGCAGTATTCATCGCAATCTCTTTATTAACTCTCCCAAACGATTGAATCAGGATCTTTCCAGCAAGAACGATCCATGGCTCTTCTTCGCGGGACAAATCACGGGCGTCGAAGGTTATTTTGAATCCACCTGTACGGGACTTCTGGTTTCTCGTTTTCTGCATCAGAAACTGCAAGACCGACCTTTCAGCCGTCCTCCACGCGTGAGCGCTTTGGGTTCTTTGCTGGAAGCAATCACAGATCCCACTCGGGCTGAACACTTTCAGCCGACCAATATCAATTTTGGACTGTTACCACCACTGCCCGAAAAAGAGCGCGACAAGGAAGTGCGCAAACAAAAACAAATCGCTTTAGCAAAAGCTGCCATCGAAGAGTGGCAGACTTCACTTTAAGTTGAAAAAGTCTCTTCGCGCTTCAGCTTCCAATCCAACGTAGGTTGGTCGACCTCTGGTTTGAAATGCTGACGGCAACGAGCTTCATAGGCATCATGAGTCCCCACAAGGACCTGACCATCTCCACCGGCCGTTCTCTGAGTTCGGCTGGCGGGAGATCCGCAAACCACACAGACCGCATGTTGTTTGGTCACACTTTCAGCGATCGCCATCAACGTCGGCATCGGCTCAAAAGGTTTCCCCTGCCAATCCGTATCCAGCCCCGCAATGATCACACGCAATCCACGATCCGCCAGATCCTGAACGACTTTCACTAAATTTTGATCAAAAAACTGCCCCTCATCAATACCAACCACTTTGGTCCCTGGCTGCAGATGCGCCCAAATTTCTTCGGCATCATTGATGGGCAAAGAGCTGATGGTCGTCAAATCGTGAGAAGTCACGGCCATCTCATTATAACGTTTATCAATGATCGGTTTAAAAACCTGAATCTTGAGGCGAGCAAATTCAGCCCGGCGAAGTCGCCGAATCAGCTCCTCCGTCTTTCCGCTAAACATGGACCCGACAACAACTTCAATCCAACCACGACTGTGAACATAAGAAAACTCAGACACTAAACCCCTCCAGTGACTGCATTTGACAAGCCCACGATCGGGGAATCGCGAAAAAGTGTCAACCAAGGACCCTGGAAGAGCCCATCTCTTCATTTTCTTAAGATTTGCGTCAGAATTATGAACCCTTTCCCAGGTTCCTGACGCCGACCTGTAACCTCAGTGCGATGCTGAATTTTTTTCTAAAACGGAGACGATTTTCTGCACAAACCGTTTCATTTTCACATTTTTAAGGCATTCCAGGGTGGTTATTGCTTGCCCTGGCGCCGTGCCATCAGATACCTAGGCCAGACGTTATGGGTAAGATTTTAAGATTTCGACAGAAATTAACCAAAGCCTTCCTAGTGGGGACTTTGGGAGTCACAACCATCGCCATGAATGGCTGTGACTCTATTTACTGGGATGAACAAGCGAGTCTCGCGAAAGTTCAATCCAAGGGCGAAATCGTTGTCCTGACGACACAAAGCCCTCTTATATATAGTCAGCCGAAAAAGGGGGACGCGTTTGGGATTGACCACGACCTCCTACAAAGCTTCTCGGATCACTATCACCTCAAAATAAGGTACGTGGTTCTTCCCGATGAAGACTCAGTTTTAAGGGCTCTCTCAAAAGGGGAAGGGGATGTGGCGGCGGCCCGCCTGAGAACTCCTCGCAAAAATACCGGCTTTTTAATAAGCCCCGCCTATGAAGAGACTTACCTCAGCCTTTATTGCGATAAAAAGGCTCAAGTTCAAAACATCAAAGACCTCCACGGCAAAAAGATTTCTCTCCTTAATAAAGACAACTACCTCGGCCTTTCTCAACGCCTCAATCAGCTTTCACCCCAGATTCAAGTTGAGATTCTTGAAAACACCAAAACTCAAGACCTGATCGCCTCTGTTGCACAGAAAAAATATGACTGTGTCATTGCTGAAAACTTCAGTGGCGACTTCTACAGCCGCTATCACACTCAAATAGAAAAGGTGACGACTCTCACCGAACCCTATTCTATAAGTTGGCTTCTCAACCCTGACAGTCAGGATCTTTTACTGCTGATGCAATCTTGGTATCAGCAAGCGTCTCGCCAAGACGAGATCATGCGCGCATTGGATCGTTATAAGACTTACTTAGCTCAACTAGATAAGCGCGACATCTCAAGATTCTTTAAAAAGATCCGCACGACTTTACCGACCTATAAACAAGCTTTCAAAGAAGCCGCCGAAGAGCATGGTCTTCCTTGGCAACTGGTGGCTTCCGTTGCCTATCAAGAATCTCATTGGAATCCTGACGCCCGCAGCTTCACGGGAGTTCGCGGCCTCATGCAACTGACGACGGACACGGCAGATCACGTGGGCATCGAAGACCGCACAGATCCTTTACAAAGTATTTGGGGCGGTTCGAAATACCTTCGTTATCTCTTGGATAAAACTCCAACTCATCTCAATCCCAAAGATCGTCTGGCATTGGCTTTGGCCGCCTACAACATCGGCTATGCTCATTTGCGTGATGCTCAAAAATTGGCCGAGCGCATGGGACGCAATCCTCATTCGTGGAGACACCTTCGCGAAGTTCTGCCTTTGCTTGCCAATCCAGATTATGCTGCGGAACTGGAATATGGTCCCGCTCGAGGCTATGAAACTGTCGACTTTGTAGAACGCGTAAAGTCCTTCTACAATCTTATGAATTCTGCAGGATGAAAATAAAAAGAATTGCGAGTTTTCTAAGCTTGCTCTGCATGGGGCTCTTGGCTGGTCATTCCGTGGCCATGTATTTCCTTATTGCCCCTGGAATGCTGGGACTTTCCGCCAAAGCCTTCGTCGAAGTGAACACCATTGCCGAACCACTTTTCGAAAAAAGCGTTCCCCTGTTGTTTCTTGTCGTCTTTGTAAGCCTGATGACCTGGATGATTTCTATCTATAAGAATTGGAAAAGTGCTGAGTTCATTCACTTGAGTTTTGCCCTGCTCTGCTTTGTGGATCAACTCTATGTCACTTATCGGGCAAGCATGCCCTTAAATATCATCATGACATCGTGGAAGAAAACCCACGATCTGCCCCCTCAATGGCTGACCTTGAGAGAAGAGTGGGCCTCTATTATGAGCTACCATCTGGCTTTGAGCCTTACGGCGTTCGTCTTGTTGATTCTGGCTCAACATCAACAGCTAAAAAAGCCCTTATCCAATTCATAGAATAAGGGCGCTTTGATTCATTTTTTAAATTATTCAACTGTGACTGATTTGGCCAGATTGCGTGGTTGATCCACGTCGTAACCCAAATTACACGCAAGATGGTAAGACATCAGTTGCAAAGGAATCACCGTCAAGATCGAGTTCGTGGTCCAATGTGCCTTCGGAATCGATAAGTAGTACTCACTGATCTCGCGAAGTTTTTCATTTTCACCCGTTCCGATAGAGATCACCTTTCCACCCCGGGCCCGAGCCTCTTCCAGATTGCTGATCGTCTTTTCGTAAAGGTGATCTGTCGGAGCCACCATCACGATAGCCATCCGTTCGTCAATCAATGCCAAAGGACCGTGCTTCATTTCACCCGCGGCATAACCTTCAGCATGCATGTAAGCCAGTTCTTTCAGCTTCAAAGCCCCTTCCATCGCGATCGGGAAGCTGGTCCCCCGCCCCATGTATAAGAAACCTCGGAAGAGTTTAAGTTTTGAAGCAGCTTCTTCAAAATACTTGTCGTAAGCTAAAACACCTTCCATCTGACTAGGAACCGCCAATAGGGATTTCACCAGGTCTTTTTCCGTCGCCTCATCCATCACACCGCGCGTGCGTGCCAAAGCAATAGCCAGACAGTTCAGAACCGCCATGGTGCTTGTGAAGGCCTTCGTTGAAGCCACACCGATCTCAGGACCCGAGTTCATATAAAGATGACCATGGGCTTCGCGGTCAATTGTAGAGCTGCGCACGTTGCAGATACTCAGCGTTTTGGCGCCCAGTTCCTTGGCCATGCGAATCGCTGCCAGAGTGTCCGCCGTCTCACCACTTTGAGAAATCGTGATCACCAAGGACTTTGGCGGAATCACCGGATTGCGATAACGGAACTCACTGGCGATATCCACCTCTACAGGAACTTTCGCCAATTGTTCGATCAAATATTTTCCCACCATGCCCGCATAGTTACTGGTTCCACAGGCAATGATGAATACTCGCTCGATTCCCTTGAATACTTCTTGGGTTTTCGCCCAGTCCGCTTTGTGATCTAACTCTTCCAGTTTTTGCACGGGTTGGCCGCCAAAACCGACGTTCTTTAAAGCGACAGAGAAGTTTTCAGGATTGACGTGAGGTTCAATGGCTGCCGCCACCGCACGTGGCTGCTCGTAAATTTCTTTGAGCATATAGTGTGCGTAACCTTGTTTTTCCACCATCTCAGGATTCCAGTTCAGCTCTACAACTTTCTTTTGAATAGGGAAGCCATTGGCTGAGAAGAAATTAACATCTACACCTTTGATGGAAGCCACTTCGCGATCTTCCAGATACACGAATTTTTTTGTGTACTGAATCAACGCTTGAACGTCGCTGGCCACAAAAACTTCTTTTTCACCCAGACCTACAACCAAAGGAGGACCGTCTTTGAAGGCGACCAAACGGTCCGGCTCTTGCTCCCACATCACAAGGATCGAGAAGGCCCCGCGAATTTTATCCAAAACGCTTTCAACGGCTTTGAATAAATCTTGAGTCACTTCCACCTCATTGGCGATCAAATGCGCCACCAATTCCGAGTCCGTGTCGGAGGTGATCTCTGCACCTTGAGAAAGAAGTTCTTCTCGAATATCCAAATAGTTTTCAATGATCCCATTATGCACTAGATTGATTCCGCGCACTTGGTGAGGATGGGCATTTCTTTCAGACGGTTTTCCGTGAGTCGCCCAACGAGTGTGACCGATGCCGATGTGACCATCAAACTTTTCGTTCACCAGTTTATCTTCAAGAGCCTTCAATTTCCCTTGAGCACGAACGCGCTTGGTTTTTCCTTGATCCAAGATGGCGACACCGGCGCTATCATAACCACGGTATTCCAATTTCTTAAGGCCGTTAACGATAATATCTTTAGGATTCTGTGGGCCTAAATATCCTACAATTCCGCACATAACTCACCTACTCTTTTGTCTCTGGCTCATGGGCCTTAGGGGCGTAGTTTTCTTTAATAAACTGCTTCCCGCGAGCCACCGCCAAAGCTTTTGCTGGTACATTCTTCGTAATCGTCGAACCGGAACCGATGATGGCATCATCACCGACTTCGATGGGAGCCACAAACTGCGTGTCACTTCCCACGAAAACACGGTTGCCGATTTTGGTCTTATATTTCTTTCTGTCCGCAGCGTAGTTGCAAGTTATAGTTCCGCAACCTACGTTCACTTCCTCTCCAATCTCGGCGTCGCCAAGATATGTCAAATGACCGGCTTTGGATTTCTTTCCGAATTTCACTTTTTTCATCTCAACGAAGTTGCCGACGTGGGCTTCTTCAAAGATCTCAGTTTCAGGGCGCAGACGGGCATAAGGGCCCACGGAAACTTTATTGTGCAGCTTGGAGGACTCAAGATAACTTCCACCACGCACCTGGACACTGTCGCCAATCTCCGAATCCGAGATGAAACTATTGGATTCTATCACGGTGAAAGAACCGATCTTTGATCGCCCGCGAATAAAAACATTTGGATAAATCACAGACCCCGCGCCGATCTCCACACCTTCTTCCACATAAACAGTGCGAGGGTCGATCATCAAAACGCCCTCTTCCATCAAACGTAAGGCCTTGCGTTTGAAAAGCAAACGCGTGGCTTTGGCAAGCTCCACTTGGTTGTTCACGCCCACCGCCACTTTCGGAGTGGATTTGATCGCCTGCACGCGGCACTTGTCTTGAATACATAAAGAAATCAAGTCCGTGATGTAAAACTCTTTCTTGGCGTTGTTATTCTGAATCTTCGGCAAATACTCGGATAAGATGGACGCCTTAACGACATAAATGCCCGTATTGATCTCGTTGATCTTCAAGGCCTCGGCGGAAGCATCCTTGGCTTCCACAATCGCCATAAGATCCCCTTTGTGGCGCACGATCCGCCCGAACTCCCCTGGGTTTTTCACGACCGCGGTGACCACGGCGAGATCGCATTTTTCATCACGGAAAATGCGCAGAAAGTCTTTGATATCTGAAGCCTCGATCAGAGGATGATCGCCATTCATGATCACAACATCCCCTTCGATAGTTTCAGGCTTCGCACAACGAACCGCGTGAGCCGTCCCCAACTGTTCGTCTTGAACGTAACAAGCCACGCCCATGGGCTCAACCACTTGTCGAACCAGATTCTGGCCATGACCGACAATCACACGCACTTCGGAGGCCCCCGCCTGTTTCGAAGCTTGAATCACTTTTTCAATCATGGGGCGACCCGCCACGGGATGTAAAACTTTAGGAAGAGGCGACTTCATACGAGTCCCCTTCCCTGCGGCAAGAGCGATCACCGTCAATTTCTCAGATGCATTTGCAGACATTTATGATCTTCCTTTTAAAAGCTTTTCTTCTCTGAAAAAAACAGGCTTAATTATCTCATGCAAGGAAAAATTTTTCATCAAACTTCTTGGGCTTCGACTGCACGGGGCACCCCCATTGAGTTGTATAAAAAATCACACACTCTCAGTGACTTTTCGGAGCGCCCTCTGCTTTTCATCGGTGGCGTTCATGGAGACGAACCCGAGGGCGTTCGTCTGGCCGAAGAACTGTTGCGCTGGTTGCAGCAAGAAGAACCCCTCAGAAGTGAGAAAATTCGTCCTTGGATTCTCATTCCCTGTATCAATCCCGATGGATACTCTCAAAACCAGCGCACCAATGCTCAAGGTGTCGACCTGAATCGGAACTTTCCTTGTCGCGATTGGAGCCCGGAAGCCAAAGCGCCTCGATACTACCCTGGTCCTTCGCCCGGAAGCGAGAGGGAAGTTCAGGCCTTGGTAAAACTCATTGAGGACGAAAAGCCACAGCTCATAGTACACTTTCATTCGTGGGAGCCTTGCGTTGTTTATACCGGTCTTCCCGGAAAACAGGCGGCCGAGGTTCTGGCCACCGGCACGGGATATGAAGCCCGAGAAGACATCGGATACCCAACCCCGGGGAGCTTGGGGCAGTACGGATGGATGGAACATCAAATCCCCGTTGTGTGCATTGAAGAGCAAGAGCACATCGACTTGAACCTGGTCTGGCCTCACTTTAAAACAGGTTTAGAGATGTTGCTTACAGGAAGAACACGTTGAATGGCGAAATATAAATCAATCTCTTTTGATTTGGATGACACCCTTTTGGACACCTCGGGGCTTCTCGTTCCGATGGCTGCGCGCCGTGCCTGCGAAGCCATGCTGGCCGCCGGACTTCGCTGCGATCTTCAAGAGTGCTTGAACCTCAGGCAAGAGCTCGCCTCCCACTACTCTCATACTGAAATCTTCACTCAGATCGTCAATCGGTATGGAACAAATCAGAAGGGAAAAGCCATCCACGATGCCTTGGAGGAGTTCTACAATCCCCAAGTCCCCGAGTCCCTGCCTTTACTTCCTGGCTCCCTAGAAAACATTGAGAAACTCAAAGGGTCTTATAACTTGTATCTGGTGACGATGGGTTCTTATGAATCTCAAGTCAAAAAAATCAAAGCTTTAAAGATCGAACATCTTTTCAAAAAAATTTATATCTTAAATGGCTTTATTGGCGAGAAAAAAGATTCCGCCTTTCGTGACATCTTAAGATCCGAAGGGCATCACCCCCATGAACTCCTGAGTGTCGGCAATCGCCTTTCCAGTGAAATTCGCGACGGAAAGCGTGTTGGCGCTGACACCTGCTACTTCGCTTATGGCGAACATATCGGCGAAAAACCGCAATACCCGGAAGATCATCCCGACTACACCATTACAAATCACAAGGATCTGATCCCGACATGCGGACTTTAAAAGCCAGCTTCCTTTTAATAGGACCCTGGGAGCCTCGGCTGCAAGAGCTGGGGGCGCATATCGCCACTGATCTTCAGCAAGCTTGGCATTGGATTCAAGATTCCACCTATGATGTGGTCGCTCTGTCTGTGACCTTGATATTGGGAAAAAGATTTCCGGAGTTCTACGAGGAAATCAAACGCTCCTCCCCCGCGACTCAGTTTATCGCCGTCGTGCCCGAAGATTTTTCCGCACATCAGATGGCTTACCTTCATGAAGAATTCGCCTTTTCCCGAGTGATGACCAGTTTTCAAGATGCCGATCTTGAAAATCATCTCTTTTCAGCTCTGGAAGAGGCCAATCAACGTAAGCAAGATGAAAACTTGGCGTTACTGATTCGCGACCAGACGGCTCAATTGAAACGACTGCAAATCGAATTGGAAGAACGTGTTCAACGAAGAACGAAGTTTCTAACGGAGGCGCGACGGAAGCTGTTTTTAACGAACTCGCGCATCGAAGGCTTTAAGCGCGCCTTGATGGCCGTACACCAAGCCAGCTCCGTGGTCGAGATCGAACAACTTCTGAATGAGTCCATGGCGGCCACCGTTCAAACCTCTTGGATTCGCCTCTTCTTTCATCCTCAAGATGAACTCTTTGCTCGGCAGGTGCAGACGCAGTTGGATTTTACACAACTGCAAGTCCCCCTTTTTAGACATCACGAAAAGGTCGGATCCATTTTCTTTTTGCGCGCTCCGGATCATCCCTTCACTCGCGAAGAAAGTGACTTTTTAACTCGCGTGGCCGAGGCCGTGGCCTTAGCTTTGGATCGAATCCAAAAATTGAAAGAATCCGAAGCCCTCAAAGAACAATGGGAGGCGACTTTCAACTCGATGTCGGACCCCGTTGTTTTGATTGATACGAACTATGATATCATTCAATCTAACAAAGCTTTGGATGAGCGTCTGCGTGAACAAGAAAAAGAACAGACCTCGCGCAAGTGTTACAAGGTTCTATTCAATCGTGATGAACCTTGCCCCGGCTGCCAGCGCGGAAGCAACTTCCGTGTGCAGTCCCCAGGCGCTTCCGCGCGCAGTTTTGAAGTGTACAGCCAAAGTTTGGTCTTGGACTCAGACAAACCCGCCGTCTTCGTAAATCTTTATCACGACATCACTCAACAACTCAAAATGGAACGACAGATCCTGGAATCCGCAAAGATGGCAGAGCTGGGAACGATCGGCTCCAGTATCGCTCACGAATTGAACAACCCTCTGGGCGGCATTTTGTCCTTCACTCAACTTATCAAGATGGACATGAGCCCCGAAAATCCACTTTATCCCGACATCGTCGAGATGGAGGCGGGCGTACAAAGATGCAAAGAGATCGTGCAAAATCTTTTGGGCTTTACTCGCAATCCCAACGCCGATCAAGTGGGAGTGGTCCATCTTAAAGAAGCGTGTTTGCGTGCCCTGAAAATTGTGGAGCTACAAACGAAGTCCCAAGGTATTGACGTGCGTTTGCATTTCCCTGGGGATGATATCACGACCTTGGGGCATTTGAATCTTTTGGCTCAAGGCCTGAAGAATGTCCTCCAAAACGCCATTGATCATGTAACAGATCGGGCTCGCCACGAAAAAGGGTTCCGAGGAACTTTGGATATTGAAATCACCGGAACAATCTCTGAGGCCACGATTCTCATCACTGACAACGGAACTCCAGAAAAGAATCCCCATCTTCCGATAGGTCTGGGTCTTTCCGTGGCTTCACAAATCTTGCGTGACCATGAAGCGACTTTGGAACTTTCTCTCGGTCCCCATCAGGAAAACAAAGCCAAGATTTTATTTCATCGTCCCCGCGAAACTAATTAGCAGAAATACAGACAAGTGCGGTCCCACGAATATCGTCGACCTTTTCAATCTTAAAGGTGGGAGCCAGCAAATCCTGAGACTCGGAAAAAGCATTCCATCCATGATCGTCTAAATCTCGCAATAAGAGGTAGGCCTTCCCTTGAGGACTCAGCGCCTTTTTAATGGCCTGAAGCAGAGTCGCAAAATCTGAATCCATAAAAAATCGACAGCGATTCTTAAATTCAGAGGGGGATAGCTTTCCTTGACCGACGCGAAAATACGGGGGATTGCTCACAATAAGATCGTAAGAGCCAAAGAAGGACTGATCTTGAAGCATCTGGTTGTAGTTGGTATTCAGAAATCGAGTCCGTGTTGAAATCGGCCCCAATCGTTGGAGATTTTCTTCGAAGTGCTGCCGATAGATTCCTTGCACTTCAACAAAATCAAAAACAGCGGGCGTTGTTCCTTTTTCTTTTCGCGAGTGAAAAAGAAAATCCAACCCAACAATGCCGCAGCCCGAGCACAAATCAAGCCCTCGCAAAGACTCCATCGGATTTACAGAAACCTGTTCAAAGACCTTTCGCGCCAGCATCACTGAATCATGAGAAAAGCGATACTCTTCCGGTTGGGAATAATGAAAGGTGTAATGAGGGTTGATGGATGACATACTCAAACTTTTATTGGCAGATTTCGGAAATGTCCACAGCTAGGAAAGGCTCTGGGCAGGGTTTTCGAGATTTTCTCGAGAATTTTCAAACGCCCGACTAGACCGTGCTTAAGAAATCATCAACCCCTGCCTCAGGTCCAAATAAATCCAAGTCTTCCTATGGGCTTAGCCATTTCCAAGCCTTAACACAACAATGTTGATTACCGGTTTTGCGGCAAAAAAAGTGGCAATTTTTTCCATGCCCCGTCCAGTTTTATGGTCCTGAAAGCCTTATCTGGCGCGGATTTTTTGACAGTCCCGTCAAAATCACACTATCCTAATTTTAGTGATTCGAACCCACCATGGAAGGAAGGTTCATGCGAAGCCAAAGAGTTCTTATATTAGATGATGAGTCCTCACTCCGCACCGCTCTGTTTCGAGTGCTTGACCGAAAAGGACTGAATGTCATCACCGCCAACAAGATCGAAGAAGCCAAAGTCTTGTGCCAAGGCGATACTCACGTTGACTTAGCGATTGTCGATTTAAATCTTCCTGATGGTGATGGCATCGAGTTTATGGCGCATTTAAAAGCCATGAGCCCAGCCACCGAAGTCATCATCCTGACCGGTCACGCCACGATTGAATCGGCAATTCGTGCGACTCAAAAAGGGGCCTTCCACTTCGTCACAAAGCCTTTTAATTTGGAAGAGCTGATGAGCTTGATCGAAAAGGCTCTCACTCATAAAAAGTTGCAACAGGAAAACCAGCAACTGCGCTCTGAACTAAATAAGAAATACAAGTTTGATCAAATCATTGGAACCAGTGAACAAATCCAAGGGGTCTTGCGTTTGATTGAGCGTGTGGCAGATTCAGACTCGACAGTTTTGGTCACAGGTGAATCCGGGACAGGAAAAGAACTCATCGCGCGCGCCATTCACTATAACTCTCCCCGCGCGACAGGCCCTTTTATTCCTATCAACTGTGGCGCCATCCCCTCTGAGCTTCTGGAAAGTGAACTTTTTGGTCACGTGAAAGGTGCTTTCACTGGGGCTATCGCCAACCGTGTGGGCCGCTTTGAAATGGCTGACGGGGGCACGATCTTCCTGGATGAAATTGGCGATCTTGAGCCCTCCCTGCAGGTTAAACTTCTGCGCGCTTTGCAAGAGCGCAGCTTTGAGCCGGTGGGCTCTACCAAAACTGTGACCGTCAATGTTCGCGTGATTGCAGCCACCAATCTGAATTTAGAAGAAGCCGTTGAAAACGGAAAGTTCCGCGAAGATCTTTTCTATCGCCTGAATGTCATTCCTATCACCGTCCCGGCGTTACGTGAACGTAAAACAGATATCCCTCTTTTGCTAACTCACTTTATGGATGTATTTAATAAAACCAAAGGGCGTGGCCTTTCGGGAATCACACCAGATGCGTTAGAGTGTTTGGTGAACTACCCGTGGCCTGGAAACATCCGCGAGTTAGAAAATCTTGTTGAGCGTATGACGATCCTTAAAGGACAAGGTCATGTCGACATCTCGGATTTACCAATCAAATACAAATCCGGAAAAACCTCTTCTTCAGAAATCGGTGGATTAGACATTCCAGATAACGGAATGGACTTTAACTCGGCCGTGGACGCCTACGAGAATGCTTTGATCTTAAAGGCTTTAGAGAAAACGGGCTGGAACCGCAATCAGGCGGCCACTTTGTTACGATTGAATCGCACCACGTTGGTGGAAAAGATTAAGAAAAAAGGTCTTACACCACCAAATGAAATTGTTCCCATCTAAAAGAAAAAAGCCCGCTGAAATAGCGGGCTTTTTTTATTCCTGAATGGAAATATTATTTTGCACGTCACGAACGCCCTCAATGGCCATGACTTTTTTCTTCAAGACGTCACCTTCTTCAGGAGATGAAATGGCCCCCTGTAAAACAGCGCGGCCATCACGAATTTTGATATTTACGTTGCGCGCCTCATGAGAAAGAGTGGTGTCGCGTTCCAAACTTCGTCGAGCCATCGAAGCCAAGTCTGAATCCGAATAATTCATCATGGTGGGTCTTTGCGATCCTCGTTGTCTATAAGCCCCTTGTTGGGCTTCCACCGTGCCCCCCAGAAATGCGATAACGAGAAGTAAAGCGAGTTGATTTTTCATAGATTCCTCCCAAGGTTTCTTCCAATTCAAATGATAACTCTCTGAAAAAAACTGGGTAGACCTGCCCTTAAAATACCAAGGGAGGTATGCCCTTTGACACCCTCCCCTTTGTTCTTGAACAAGAATTGAAACGGAATTCTTACTTTTTTGAAAACAAATGAAGCATTTCAAATAAAGCATCCATCCCCGCCAACGCGGTGATATCGGCATGATCAAAAGGAGGTGAAATCTCGACCACATCCCCACCAACCAGATTGGGAATCTTCAAGGCCCGGAAGATGCGTTGCACTTCGTATGTAGTCAACCCTCCTGGCACGGGGGTTCCTGTTCCCGGCGCACAACTCGGATCCAGATTGTCGATATCGTAGCTGATATAAGTGGGTGTTTCATCAAAGGAGGGCAAAGTCTTGAGGAACGCAGTCAAGGATTGATCGCGGATCTCATCCACCGTGATGACCCGAATGCCATTTCTTTTCACGAAATCCAAATCGTCTCCACCCACCAAAGGACCGCGGATGCCAATTTGAACCATCTTTTTGGGATCCACCAAACCTTCTTCGACTGCATGACGGGCAAAAGCACCGTGATGGTACTCACACCCCCACGCCGCAGGATAAGTGTCCAAATGCGCATCAAAGTGAATAAACGCCAAAGGCTTTCCGTATTTCTTCTTAAGCGCTCGCAAGACCGGTAACGTCGTGGAGTGATCTCCCCCGACCGACAAAAACTTTTTATTATTCTTTAGTACTTCACCGACAAACTTTTCAATGCGCTCGTAAGTTTGATTTTGATCGATAGGAACCGTCGGACAATCGCCGATGTCCGCCACTTTGAGTTTTTCAAAAAAGTTCTCCATACGGGTCATATGAAAACCCCGACCAAGACTGGAGATCTCACGCACTTTAGAGGGGGCGAATCGAGCTCCCGGGCGATAGGAAACCCCACCGTCATAAGGGATTCCAAAAATTCCTACTTCATAATCCGCGTCTATTGCAACGTAGGGCAATCGGAAGAAAGTTTTAATCGCAGAAAATCGGGGAAACTCGCGTCCGCTGAGTGGTTTGTATTCCATATTGACTCCTCAATTATCTGAAGACTACATTACCGCGAATGACAGCAAAATACGACTATAAACTCGACCACAAACAACTTACGCAATGGTACAAAAAAAATCACCGCTCTTTGCCTTGGCGGGAAAATAAAGACCCCTATCGTATTTGGCTCTCAGAAGTGATGTTACAACAAACGACGGTTGTTGCGGTCATTCCTTATTTCGAAAAATTTCTAGGGAAATTTCCGACAGTTCACGACTTAGCTCAAGCCCCCGAAAGCGAGGTGCTGGAGGCATGGGCGGGTTTGGGATATTACTCTCGCGCCCGAAATCTTCATAAGGCCGCCAAAGCGCTGTCACACCATGGGTTTCCGAAAACGGCCAGTGAACTTTTAGAACTTCCTGGTTTTGGCCCTTACACCTCTCGCGCTGTGGCCAGCATTGCTTTTGGTGAAAAAGTCGGCGTTTTGGACGGCAACGTGATTCGTGTTCTGTCCCGGCGCTACGGTTTGAAATTAGAGTGGTGGAACAACCAGGGGCGAACTCATCTCCAAAAAATCTCTGATGAGTTGGCCTTGTTAGGACAAGCCGATGTTGTAAATCAAGGTCTTATGGAGCTGGGCGCGACCGTGTGCACACCTCAGAAGGTCACCTGCATTTTATGCCCTTGGGCTGCAAGCTGTGTAGCGCGAGAAAAAAATGCCGTGGAAAAGCTTCCCCTAAAAAAAACCCGCAAAGAAAGTGAAGTCTGGGTCTGGAAGCCCCTTGTCGCGATCAAAGACCATAAAGTGGCGCTTGTTAAAAATGACTATGCCCCTTTCCTCAAAGGACAGATGATTTTCCCAGGCGAAATTGCCAAAGAGAAAAACAAGCCCAAAGACTATGATGCCAAACACAACATCACACATCATGATATCTTTATTCAAATTACTCAGCGAAAATCAATGTCTGGAAAAAACATTGAGTGGGTTGAATTAAAAGAACTGAAGAAGGTCAACCCTTCTTCGCTGTTACAGAAGGTACTGCATAAGGTTGAGATATGAAGTGGGTCAGTGGTGCGATCGCGGGATGGTTATTTCTTTTAGTTGGTTGCACCCACTTGAGTCTTACTAAAGACATCCTGCCTTCTGACTATCTTCTCGCTAAAGGTTCAAAACAAATTACTTTCCTCGGAGATAATGATCACCCTCGCTTTTCGAGGGACGGCACTCGTTTACTCTACACCAGTCGCAACCGCGTCCTGCATAAAGGCGCTCAGATCTATGAAATGGATCTCCTACGCAATAAAGAACGTCGCGTGACCTTCTCTGATGGCGACGCTTTAGATGCTATCTATATCAGCGATTCGGAAATCCTTTACGCCTCCACTACAGATGAAATCAAAGAGAGTCCTTTGTTAAACAAAAATTTTGACAAAGACTTTCCCCCTTCGGATTTGTATATGAGTGACCTCTATGGGAATGACATTTTGCGTGTCACTCAACAGCCCGGATTTGATGCCAGCCCCTTGTTTGTTCCACACGCCGCAAAACCTTTTATTCTTTTCACATCTCGCCGTGGAGAACTCTCCGGGATCCACCGCCTTGATCTTAAGAATCTGCCAATCAGTCTTGTCTCTGCTGAAAAAGAAAAAGAGAAAAGGTTCCCCACGCTCTCTCCGGATCAACAACACGTGGCGTGGGTAGAGAAGAATCTGAAAACCGACGAATACAGCCTTGTCCTGTATTCCTTGAAAAAGAAGACACCCCTGGTTCTCAAAAAAGGAGAGGGCGTTTACCGAGATCTGTTTTTTGCTCCTCGAACGCCGCAAAGACTTTTTTATAGCATTCTTCGTAAGGGTGAAAAACAGTACCAGATTGAAGTCTATGACCTTGAGAAACAATGCACTCAGGTGGCTTTCAAAGGTCAGGATTCCTTGTCGTCTCCCGCGCTTTCTGATGAGTCCACAGAACGACTGGCCTTTGCTCGTTCTTTTCAGGATAAAAAACAAATTTACATGGTGAATCTTCCTACGGATTTAGGCCCTTGCCTGGAACCCCCTGCTCAAGATACTCTTAAAGAGTGAGATATTTACTTGTCCTCTTTCTTCATCTTCCTTTTGTCGCCCTGGCAGCCCCTTATCCGGCAACCAGCTCTTCGGCACTGACCACGCCCGAAAAAGGACTCTATTTCCTACACAGAGGTTTTACGTTAAAAACGGAAGGCACTGACTGGGTCCCGGTCAGCAACTCGGAACAAAGTTTATTGGATACGGTGCGCTTTTCTTCAAAAGAAAACTCTAAAAGCGGCAGTCTCAGCATTCGTACAGATAAGGTCGCCAAAAATGCGTCCCTCGAACTCTATACTCGCAAGTGGATGCGCGATTACCCCAACTATGGCTTCGAGGTCATTTCTGCAAAAAATTTTAGCCTCAACGGAAGCCCCGCTCTTGTAGTGGATATGTTATCTCGCACAAAGAACAAACAGATTCGCCAAGTGATTCTAAAAAATGAGGACCGCGTGGCTATTATGACTTGTCTTGATGATAAGAAAAATTTTTCGAAATCACTTCAAAGTTGTAATCAAATAATGAAGACCTTTGCTTGGAGTTCCCAACAGACGCCTTCCGAGAAGCCCGAACCCACTGCGCGCCCGGCTCAATAACCGAGGCCGATTCTCGAAAGAGTCGAACCAGACTTTACAACCCAGACTCCTGAAATTATTCTGTTTAGACAGAGGTTGTCTTTGAAGCCTGTTATCTTTGCGCTCATTCTTTGCCTCCCTTTCGCTGTCGGTGCTCAAGTTCCCTTGAGAGTCGGAATTCCTACAGGTCAAGATCCCCATATCTATTTAGTCGCGAATCAACCTCAAGGGGATGAGGGGCTCTTGCTGAATATGGCTCTACTCAAGGCGGGTTTTGAGCCTCAGTACTTTCACTTTCCCTCGTTGCGAGTCATTGAAAGACTACGCAACAATCAAATCGACGCTACCATCAACGTCAAAGAAGAGTCCTTACCCTTTGCGTTTAAATCTTCCTTTTCCTACGATTTCCAAAATTGTGCTGTTACAAAAATTGACAGAAAAATTCATTTAAAAAAGATCGAGGATTTTAAAGATCTCGACGTGGTCGCATTTAAGAATGCAAAAACATCTCTGGAAAGAGATCACATCACGGAGATCATGACCACCGCCAAAAGCTATCGGGAAATTCAAGACGTCGACACCAGAATTAAACTTCTGAAATCGGGACGCGTGGACATCATGCTGTCCGAGAAATTAGTTTTTCTTCACTATCTGCAAAAATTCACGTTGGGTTCTCCGGATGAGTACCGCTTTGACTGTCTATTTAGTCCAAATCGTTACTACTTGATCTTTAGAGATAAGGACCATCGAGACCTCTTTGACCGAGCTTTCAAAACCAAATAAAAAAGAATCTCAAACAAATCTAATATAAGAGATATTTCTTTCTTTCCTTGGCCCAGGCCTTTTCGTCTTTAACTAAAGCGGCCTCTAAATCCTTGGGAGTCGCTTTCGCGTTCTCGATCCAATTTTTCAAAGCAGGTCCCCCATTGATCACATCGAAAGCCAGACGGTCGCGAACATACTCGTAAGCAAAGTCACGATAGATCGGATATTGAGGATGCATCTCGCGAATTACCTTGAGCATCAAAGCCACAAGTCGGAACGGCTTGAAAGTCTCGTGTTTGTAGCTTTGCGCATCGGTGTGAAACTGAAAACCATGACAGAGTTTTCCCACATGCTTATGAAACGTCGGCTCAAAGAAACACTCTCGCAATGTCACACCTTTAAACCATTGAGGCGCTTTTTTCTTCATGCGCACTAAAACTTCGGCAAAATCGATGTCGGAAGCTCCGATCACCTCAAGAGCTCGTGTGGTCCCACGCCCCTCTGACAAAGTTGTACCCTCAATCAAAACAGTTCCCGAATAGGCGCGCGCCATGTTCAAGGAGGCTGCGTTGGGAGACGGGTTGACCCAAGGTCGCTTCAAATCCCAACCAAACCCCGGCCCCTTATCAGGGGAATAACCCCTCATCTTCACAACCTGAAGATCCAAATTCATTTTGTAGAAATCTTTAAAATACAAAGCCAACTCCCCCACCGTCAGACCATGACGCATGGGAATTGGAGCCGCTCCGACAAAAGACTCCCAACCCGGAAGCATTTTAAAGCCTTCGATGGGACGTCCCGCCGGATTGGGGCGATCAAGAACAATCACAGTTTTGTTCAACTTCGCGCACTCTTCCATCACATATAACAATGTCGTGATAAAGGTGTAGATACGACAACCCAAATCTTGGAGATCAAAAAGAAGAACATCGAAGTGTTTCATCATTTCTGCGGTTGGACGACGAACCTCACCATAAAGACTGAAGATTGGGATCTGATGGACTGGATCAACAAAGTCCGGGCTTTCGATCATATTGTCTTGTTTGTCACCACGGACTCCGTGCTGAGGACCGAAGGCGCAAGAAAGTTTGATCTTTTTAGAAAGCAAATCCAAGCTGTGCTGAAGATTTTCGTCGACACTGGCAGGGTGGCAAACCAACCCCACACGTCTCCCCTTCAGGGATTTCAAAATTTTTGGATTCGACAACAAAACTTCAACGCCCAACTTCATACAACTTCCTTGCTAAGAGAAAATTGTAAACCAAAGTTTTTGAGAACGACCAGCCATTTTTTTGAGGCGAAATCAATCAGCCCCCACCAAGGACTAGTGAGGGGGGCGGATCGGGTGGGGGCGCTAGTTTCGGTGAGCCGCGAGCCACTCTGCCATCGGCAACGCGAAGTAGGTGAAGATCACATCCGCTCCGGCACGACGGATGGAGTAAAGCGTTTCCACCATCGCCCGCGTTTCATCAATAATGCCTGCCTTGGCCCCGGCTTTGATTAGACCATACTCGCCACTGACATTGTAAGCTGCGACCGGTAAATGAGTGTGGGCTTTCACGTCAGCGATGATATCTAAATAACTCAGAGCTGGCTTAACCATGACCATGTCAGCACCTTCCAACTCATCCAACTCCACCTCACGCAAAGCTTCGCGAGCGTTGCGGAAGTCCATTTGATAAGTTTTCTTATCGCCAAACTTAGGGGCCGAATCCAAGGCCTCACGGAAAGGACCATAAAAACTGGAGGCATACTTGGCTGAATAAGATAGAATTCCCGTGTCGATAAATCCCTCTTGATCCAAAGCCTCGCGAATGGCCCCCACACGTCCATCCATCATGTCAGAAGGGGAAACAATATCCGCGCCCGCCTGGGCATGAACAATCGCCATCTTCGCCAGAACTTCGACTGTCTCATCATTTAAGATCTTCCCGTTTTTGACAATGCCGTCATGACCGTCCGACGAGTAAGGATCTAAAGCGACATCTGAGATCAAAGTCACATCCGGAAACTTGTCGCGAATCATTTTCAAAGTCGTCGGCAAAAGGCCGTTGGGATTGAGAGATTCTTTTCCGTAAGGATCTTTATGCACCTCTGAAAGCGCAGGAAAAAGATCAAATGTTTTCACTCCTAAAGCCACGGCCTTTCCCACTTCCTGCAAAAGAACATCAGGACTCATGCGATAAATCCCGGGCATGGACGAAATCACTTGCTGCTGGCCTTTCCCTTCACAAAGAAACAAAGGCAATACAAGTTGAGACACCCTCAAATCTGTCTCTGCCACCATTTGTCGCAAAGCTTCTGTCTTACGGTTTCGTCTGGGTCTTTGAATGAGCTTCATAATTCCTCCACCGGGTCCTTATACAATTTGAACCTAAGTCCTTGTGCGCTGTGCTTCAAACAGGTTGATGACAATTCGATGACACTTAACTGAAAGTTTAGTGATAAACCTGTCTGCACATGGAAGATATACTTCTCGTTCACAGAAAATCCAATAGAAACTTCTCGGAGTCTCTTCAAGATGCAGCGATCTGGAAAACATGCCTGCGCAAAATCTTGTTTTGTACAGAAACAGAGTTGAATGACTACAGCGATCTGATCGAAACCGAGGATCAAGTTCTTCGCGGAGAAAAAGCGCTCAGCCTTCTTCTAGAAATTCTGTGTGGTTTGCACTCTCCCATTGTTGGCGAAACCGAAGTGTTTGGCCAATTTAGAAATTTCGTCGATTCACGAAAACAACTTCAAGATCCTCTCTTTGCAGATCATCAAAAATGGTTGAATTTTGTCATGGCCGAAGTCAAAAGGACTCGCGCCGAACACCTTGTCGGACTGGGTTCTCAAAGTTATGGAAGTCTTTTGCGTCGTTATTCAAAAGACATCGAGAGTGTCACGATTTGCGGCTCAGGCCATCTGGCCCAAGAAATTCTTCCCTGGTTGGCTCACAAAAAATCCATGCAGGTTCTTTGTCGTGACATCACCAAGCTGCAAGATGTTGCGGCGAAGTACAACAATCTATCTTTGACAACATACAATGACTCTTACATTCATGGCGAAGCGATGGTGATCGCAGCGCCCCTGACCGACACACGGATTCTTGAGTTGATGAACAGACAAGAAACTCGCCCTCAGGCTGTTTTTGATCTGCGCGGAGAAGAAAACAATTTAGCCTCTTTGCTCGCAACTCAATTCCCTCATGTCTCGTTCATGGGTCTGCATCAATTCTTTGCGGAAATTGAAGAAACCAAAAAGGAAACCCAAACCAAAATTGAAGCTTTGAAGGCTCATCTTTTGGAAAAGGCTTTAACCTTTACGCAAAGAACAGAGCTTCGTCCTCTTGGTTGGGACGATATATGCGCTTAAGAATTTCGGCACGAAAAAGTGATCTCGCTCGTCTTCAGGCTTATATGGTCGGAGACGCTCTGAAAGAAAAAAATCCGCACCTTGAAATTGAATACCGTTTCAAAGAATCTTTAGGGGACAAAAACCTCACGGATCCTCTTTGGCAAATCCCAGAAAAAGGCGTCTTTACGGAGGACTTCTATGGCGAGCTGATCCGTGGGGAAACAGACATGGTGGTACATTCGTGGAAAGACCTTCCCACCGAACATAAAAGCGACACCGTGATTGCCGCCACATTGCCACGAGCCGACCAACGAGACCTTCTTCTTTTAAAAAAAACTCATTTTGAAAAAATCCAGCAGACACACACTCTGAGAGTTTTCAGTTCTTCGCCTCGTCGTGAATACAACCTCACCGATTTTTTCAAAAATCATCTGCCGTTTTCTTTGGAGTCCGTTCATTTTGAAAGTGTACGCGGCAACATTCCGACTCGACTTCGCAAGCTTCTTGAAAACCCCGACGTGGATGGTTTGATCGTCGCCAAGGCCGCCTTGGACCGATTGCTTGTGGCTCGCCAAGAGGAGTTTCAAGAGGTTCGCCAACAACTTCGCTCTTACTTAAGCCAGTTAAACTGGGCCGTTTTGCCTTTAAGCATCAATCCCAACGCTGCCGCTCAAGGAGCCTTGGCTGTTGAAATTATGAATGGACGCAAGGATCTTGAAACTTTGTTAAAAAACATTCATGACGAAAGCACATTCCAGTGCGCTCAAAAAGAGCGCGCCTGGCTGGCAAGTTTTGGAGGCGGTTGCCATCAAAAGATCGGCGTAGCCGTGCTTTCCCGTCCTTACGGGGAGATCACTTTCCTGAAAGGTTTGACAGATCAAGGACAGATCCTTGATACCCGAACTCTGACCCCCGCTCATTCGATTCCTCAATTCCCTGCCGAACAACTCTGGTCCTCAGAAGTGAGGGCTGAACGCATCCCCCTTCCTCTGAAACCCTTCGCCTCACACATCAATGCCCTCTATGTCGCTCGCGCTGAGGCCTGGGCCGAAGAACTCAAATCCCCTGGATTTGTTTGGACGGCGGGGCTAAAAACATGGAAAAACCTGGCTCAAAAAGGTATATGGGTGCATGGCTGTGCGGAAAGTTTGGGTGAACAAGAAGAGGCCCAACTGGAGGTCTTAGCGGGTGTTCCTTTGCACTGGACAAAACTTTCTCATGAAGAGGGCTTTGAAACCTCATCTGAAAAGCTTCCTCTGGTTGCCACCTACCGACTGCAGCCGCTCGGCGCCTTGGCCCCGATCGCAAACAAAGAGTGCTTCTTCTGGAACAGTGGAAGTCAGTTTTTGCACGCGGTCCAAGAGGCCCCCGAGATTTTAAAAAAACATCATGCCTGTGGCCCCGGAAACACTTATAAAGTTCTTCGTGCCTACATGGAAAAACACAACGCGTTTGATCCGGCTCGTTTAAATATATTTTTGGATCAAGAAGACTGGAGACAGCAATGCACAAAGTAACTTCGGAAGAACTTTTTCAACGCGCTCTGAAAGTGGCCCCAGGCGGAGTTCATTCGCCCGTTCGTTCTTTCAAAGGTCTGGATCGTGCTCCCGTCTTTTTTAAACAGGCCGAAGGTGCGTTCCTCACCTCTGTCGAAGATAAAAAGTATATCGACTTCTGCCAAAGTTTTGGACCTTTGATCTTAGGACACCTGGATCCCGAGGTGAAAGAAGAGGTTCATCGCATGGTGGACACCGCATGGACCTTTGGCGCGACAGAGACCTACTCGCTCGAATTGGCCGAGTGGATCACCTCAACCCTGCCTTTCATGGAAAAATTGCGCTTTGTCTCTTCGGGAACAGAGGCTGTCATGAGTGCTTTACGGGTTGCTCGCGCCGCCACAGGACGCACTAAGATTTTGAAATTTGAAGGTTGTTATCACGGCCACGTCGACAATCTGTTGGTCAAAGCTGGCAGTGGTCTTGCCGGAGCGGCCGCATCCTCCAGCGCAGGAATTCCTACCGAAGTCGCTGCCCACACGGTGGTGACACCTCTGGATGATGAAGTTCAACTTGAAGCCGTCTTTCAAGCACACGGCAAAGACATCGCCGCCGTGATCATCGAACCCTTGCCAGCGAATTATGGCCTTTTGGTGCAACGACCCGAGTTTCTTAAGAAAGTGGCCGAACTTTGTGAAAAGAACGGCAGTCTTTTGATCTTTGACGAAGTGATCTCGGGCTTTCGCGTGGGCTTGGGCGGCATGGTTGAAAAAACCGGCATTCGCCCAGACCTTGTCACCTACGGGAAAATCATCGGCGGTGGTTTCCCCGTGGGATGTTACGGAGGCAAAGCCGAACTGATGAATCGAGTCGCCCCGAGTGGAGATGTTTATCAAGCTGGCACCTTGAGCGCCAATCCGATTGGTATGCGCGCAGGTCTCACCACACTCAAAAAAATGCAACGTCTTGACGGGTGGAACGTCCTTGAAAAGCGCACTCAAAAATTTGCTGAAACCTTGCGCCAGGGCTTTGCCAAAAAAGGTGTCTCTTTGGAGGTCAGTCAGGTGGCGTCTTTATTCTGGATTCATGGTCCCACAAAAAATCCGATTCGCGCGATCTCACAAATTCCAGGCGATCAAGGAGCGACTTTTAAAGGTCTTTTCTTAAAAGCTTTGGATCAGGGTGTGTATTTAGCTCCCAATGCGTATGAAGTCGGCTTTGTTTCGATGGCTCATTCTGACGAATTGTTAGAGCAAGCGGCTCAAACCATCATTTCTGCGGCGGAATAAGATGCTTAAGAAAATCCTCAAACCTCACGTGAAAACAGTTTTGGCGGTCGTTTGGTTCGCCTTCACGTTTTCGCTTGTGACCTGGTGGTGGGTTTTCCTTTTGATGCGTCTGAATCAAAGTGAATCCCACCGCATGTTCGCCTGGGAAGGTTCGATCCTGCTGGCGACAATCTTTCTGGGGGGCGTGGCGTTGGTGCTTTTCAGTTATCGCGATCAAAAACGACATCAAAGACTGCGCTTCTTCTTTTCCACTTTCAGCCATGACTTAAAAACCTCTATTGCCCGGCTGCGCCTGCAAGCCGAAGTTCTGGAAGAAGATCTGCATGGCAATACTCATCCGGTCATGAAACGACTGATTGATGACATTCAACGTTTGGATCTGCAACTTGAGAATTCGCTCTTACTGGCCAATCTTGAAAGTGGTCAACTTCTAAAAGAAGATATTTCCTTAAGCGATCTTCTTTCCAGTCTTCGCAATGAGTTTTCAGAACTTTCATTGGAGCTCGAACGCGAGGCCATCCTGCGTGGCGACCGTCGGGCCTTCTTGAGTGTGTTTAAAAATCTTTTGCAAAACTCTGTTCTGCACGGCAAAGCCAGTTCCGTTCGCATGAAGGTGCGACGTCTTGACGAGACTCATATTGAAGTTCTTATTCAAGATGACGGTTTGGGCTTTAAAGGTGATATCAGCAAACTGGGCTCTGAGCTTTTAATGTCTCAAGATGCCCGCAGCAACGGGATCGGTCTTCTTATTACGCGCAGTCTTTTGGAAAAGATGAAGGGTGAAATTCAGTTTGAATCCAAAGAAAACGAAGGTTTCCAATCCCGATTGAAGCTGGAGGGACGTTTAAAATGAGAAAAGTCCTTCTGGTTGAAGATGATATCTCTTTAGGTGAAACCCTGACTGAAAGACTCAAAAAAGAGTACGATGTTGCCTGGGGAAAAAGTTTTAGCGAAGCTTGGACTCTTTTCTCTAAATCCAAGGACTTTGACATCATCATTTTGGATGTCGGACTTCCCGATGGAAACGGTTTTGAGTTGGCTGAAAAAATAAAACAGGTTTCTCCTGTTTTATTTCTATTTCTAACCGCCCAGGCCGACGCCGAATCGCGCTTGAGAGGATTTGAGTTGGGCGCTGAAGAATACATTCCGAAACCCTTTCATCTCAAAGAACTCTTACTTCGAGTGAAACACGTCCTGGAAGCCCATGCTCCGGCGCGGGAAATTGAACTTGAGTCCTGCACAGTGAACTTCACCAACATGACCGTACAAAAAAAGTCAGGTCAGATCGAATATCCGCCCGTGACGGATATGAAGATCCTGCAACTTCTTATTGAAAAATCCCCCCGGGTTCTCAGTCGTGATGAGATCATGAACGAAATCTGGGGCGTTGATAAAAATCCAAGTCATCGAACAATTGATAATATCATTGTACGCCTACGACAACTGCTAGGAAGTGATGGAGATAAACACATTCGCTCCGTTCGCGGTGTCGGCTACCAGTGGTCCGTGGAGGAGCCCTCATGAATACACTTTTTACAAATGCTTTACAAAGAACTCCTCAAGCCGTTCCGCCAATTTGGTTTATGCGCCAAGCCGGTCGTTATCATAAACACTATCAAGGTCTTCGCTCTCAACATTCTTTCATGGAGCTTTGTAAAAATCCGGAACTGGCGGCCCAAGTGGCCTTAGGACCCGTTGCAGAGTTTGATTTTGATGTCTCCATCCTTTTTAGCGACATTCTTTTTCCTCTTGAAGCTTTGGGAATGGGATTGGACTACACCGATCACGGACCTCAGTTGTCCTTTAAGCTGAATCCAGAGTCCATCAACAAACTAGGCCCCGTGGAAAAAGCCATTGAATTTATGAGTTTTCAAAAAGAAGCCATGAAAGCCACTCGAGCTGTTCTGCCTTCGAATAAAAGTTTGATTGGCTTTGTCGGCGGCCCTTGGACTTTATTTGTCTATGCGGTGGAAGGTTCTCATGCAGGCTCTTTGACTCAATCCAAGTCGTTGATCTCTCTTTTCCCGCAATTTTTAGAGAAGATGTATCCTCTGCTTAAAGAAAACATTCGGATGCAGTTTGAAGGGGGCGCGGAAGTGGTGATGGTGATGGATACGGCGTCGGGCGAAGTCAGTCCGGCCTTCTTCCAGCAATGGAGTCAACCTATTCTGACCCGCCTTGCTCAAGACTTCCCGGGCAAGATCGGCTTTTACTCTAAAGGCACACAACCTGCTTTCTTTAACAAAGCCTTCACCGAACTTCCATGGGCCGGTCAGGGTTTCGATCATCGATGTTCTCTTCCAGAGTCCTTCAAAATTCAAAACAAAGGTTTTGTTCAGGGCAACTTCGATCAAGGCCTACTCTTTATGGATGAAATGGATTTCAAAGCGGCCTTAAAAACCTTCCTGAACCCGATGAAAGAGATGACTCTTCCAGAGCGCGCGGGCTGGGTTTGTGGTTTGGGTCACGGTGTTCTTCCTAAAACTCCAGAAAAGAATGTAAAACTGTTTGTGGAGATAGTCCGCAAGGAGCTTTTATGATGAAAGATCTTTTGGCCAAATATGACGTTCCGGCTCCTCGCTACACATCTTACCCGACAGTGCCTTATTGGGAAACCAATCCCACGGCCTCTCAATGGGTAGAGCATCTTCGCGCGACTTTACAGCAAAAGCCGGGAGGATGGTCTCTTTATTTGCACATTCCTTTCTGTGAAAGTCTTTGCACCTTCTGTGGATGCAACAACATCATCACCAAAGATCATAAAAGAGAAACCCCCTATGTTGATCTGATCTTGAAAGAATGGCAGCTTTATACCGAGCAAGTGCCAGAGCTTTTACAAAAACCTTTGAAGCACATCCATCTTGGCGGTGGCACACCCACTTTTCTTTCCGCCGAGTCGTTGGTGACTTTGTTAAAGCCGATTCTTTCTCGGGTAAAAATCGATCCTCAAGATTTTGAAGGCTCTATTGAAGTGGACCCGCGCCGAACGAATCCTGAACAGTTAAAAGCTTTGCGCGAACTGGGTTTCACTCGAGTCAGCATGGGCGTTCAAGATTTTCATCCGGAAGTGCAAAGATTGGTCAACCGCATTCAGCCCTACGAAATCACCGCTGGCCTTACCAAAGCGGCTCGAGATATGGGGTAC
>JANJTG010000001.1 GCA_024711265.1 Bdellovibrio sp.
GATCACTAAAGTGGCGGCAGCGGTCGCAGGTGTAAAGTCCTTGGAAGAGGCTTTGCCTCAGGCCTATGCGCAACTTGTTGAAATTTACAAAAAATTGGAATCTCACTACCGCGATATGCAAGACATCGAGTTCACTATTGAGCGTGGTGTTTTGTGGATGCTGCAAACCCGTAACGGGAAAAGAACAGCGGCGGCGGCTTTGAAAATCGCTTGCGATATGATCGATGAAAAGTTGATCACCGAAGATGAAGCGATTTTACGTTTAGATCCTCAAGCTCTTGATCAGCTTTTGCATCCAACCTTGGATCCTAAGGCGGCTAAGACTTTGTTAGCAAAAGGTTTGCCGGCGTCTCCTGGAGGCGTGAATGGCCAAATCGTCTTCACTTCTGAAGAAGCGGTGGAGTGGAGAGAGCAAGGCAAGAAAGTCATTCTTGTTCGTGTTGAGACGTCTCCTGAAGACATTGCTGGCATGGTGGCGGCGCAAGGGATCTTTACAACTCGTGGTGGGATGACCTCACACGCGGCCGTTGTTGCTCGTGGAATGGGGAAATGCTGTGTGGCAGGTTGCGGAGAGGTCGAAGTCGACTATCGCACTGAAACTATGAAGGTGAAGGGCTACGTTCTTAAAAAGGGCGATGTGATCACTTTGGATGGTTCCACAGGCGAAGTATTTCTTGGTGAAGTTAAGACCATTGAACCAAAACTGGAAGGTACTTTTGAACGTATTATGACGATTGCCGATCGCATTCGTCGTTTGAAAGTTCGTACCAATGCCGATACTCCGAAAGATGCAGAGACAGCTCGTCGCTTCGGCGCGGAGGGTATTGGTCTTTGCCGCACAGAGCACATGTTCTTCGGTGCAGATCGTATCGATGCGGTTCGTGAGATGATTATTGCAGACAATAGATCCGATCGAGAAAAAGCATTGGACAAACTTTTACCAATGCAAAGAGAGGACTTCTATCAACTCTTTAAGATCATGGATGGCTTGCCAGTGACGATCCGTTTGTTGGATCCTCCTTTGCACGAGTTCGTTCCTCACACTGACGAAGAGACTAAAGAGTTGGCGAAACGTATCGGGATGGACGCGGATCGTTTGCGCTCGAAGGTGAAAGCTTTGCATGAGTTCAATCCGATGTTAGGTCATCGTGGTTGCCGTTTGGCGATCACTTATCCTGAGATCTACCAAATGCAGGTGCGAGCGATTGCCGAAGCGGCCTCGATGTTGGTGGCGGAAGGTAAGAAGCTAACTCCTGAAATCATGATTCCTTTGGTGGCGACCGACAAAGAGTTGGATACACTTCGCCTTTTGACAATCAACGAAGTGAAGAAAGTTCAGACTGAGAAAAATGCTAAGTTTGACTACCATGTGGGAACGATGATTGAACTTCCTCGTGCCGCCATCACTGCGGATGCGATTGCGGAACATGCGGACTTCTTTAGTTTCGGTACGAATGATTTGACCCAGACGACATTGGGTCTATCTCGTGATGACTCGGGTCGTTTCTTGGGTTCTTACGTGTCTTCAGGAATCTTGCCTAAAGATCCGTTCATGTCGATTGATCAAGTGGGCGTCGGTTCCTTGGTGAAGATGGGAACGGATCTGGGGCGTCGTACGAAGCCCGATCTTAAAGTCGGTGTGTGCGGTGAGCACGGCGGTGATCCTGAGTCTATTGAGTTCTTCCACCGTGTGGGGCTTGATTACGTATCCTGTTCTCCGTTCCGTGTCCCTATTGCGCGTCTTGCGGCTGCTCGTGCGGCTTTGATGGGTAAAAAGGTTCATTGATTTTTGTGCGCTCCCTTCTGAATCGGAAGGGAGCTTTCTATTCGTTATCAAAACTGCGCATTTGATTTTCAAGCTCTTCCATCCGTCGGGTGAAATCCTTTAGTTTAGCAATCGTTCTTTTCAGGTGATCATTTTGATGAGCCTCCCCAATGACCACTCCGCCTCCGAACATACGATGCTCAAGTTGGAAGATAATTTCTTTGTTTGAGGCGACAAGTTGGCGCATCGACACTAAAAGTGCATCATTTGAATTTTTCGGCATTTGTTCCACCTATCTGTGAAAGATTGATCCGCGTTGAAAAGCTTAAATTAAAAAATTTTGAGCAAAAGAGAGCTGCAGCCCTTCCCTTCAAAACAATCTAAAACACTGCAGCTGTCTTTGGGTTTTTTTGTAAGACATTCTTGGACCAGACTGGAAAGCACGAAATGGATATTCGTCAGCTTCTTAATTTCCATTTCAATCTCTTCAAGATAGGTGACGGCTTTACCGTGAAGTTCGTGGCAAGGAGCTTCTTTGGTTGTTCTCAATTTTAAAAGATCGCTGATAGCGGCTAGAGAGAAGCCCAAGGATTGTGCGCGTTTAACAAATTGAATGGTGTTTACTGACTCGATATCGTAAACCCTGTACCCGGATGTCGTTCGAGCTACAGGCTTTAAGAGGCCCAATCGTTCATAGTAACGAATTGTTTCGATACTGACGCCAGATCTCTTTGAAAGTTCGCCTATAGACAATGTCACTTCGGCATTATTCATAGTTCTCATTTTAAAGCCTGTAGCGCACTCCAGACTCAAGCTCTTTTATTGCCAAGTTGATAACTTGGACCTGTTTAGGGGATTAGGGGGGGCTGAATAATGACAAAAACCAATCATACTTCTTCCACTTCGCGCCAATGCGTTTTTAGTCTGGTTAGATCGTAAAAAAAACTTCCAAGGAGCGGTTATGGCAAAAGAAAAAAAAGGACTAACAACAACGGGTGGGGCACCAGTTCCCGACAATCAAAATTCTTTGACGGTGGGGGAGCGTGGGCCTTTGGTGTTACAAGATGTTGCACTGATTGAAAAGCTGGCGCATCAAAATCGCGAAAGAATCCCCGAAAGAACTGTGCATGCCAAGGGCTCGGGGGCTTATGGAACTTTGACTATCACGGGCGATATCAGTCGATACACCAAAGCCAAGTTCCTGCAAAAAGGGAAAAAAACGGACATGCTTATTCGCTTTTCGACAGTGGCGGGAGAGCGTGGGGCTGCGGATGCCGAACGTGATGTCCGCGGTTTTGCCATGAAATATTACACCGAAGAAGGAAATATGGACCTGGTTGGGAACAATACGCCGGTCTTTTTTGTGCGAGATCCTTATAAATTTCCCGACTTCATTCATACGCAGAAAAGAAACCCACGGACCAATCTTCGCTCTCCGACGGCGATGTGGGACTTTTGGTCTTTAAGTCCTGAGAGTGTTCATCAGGTTACGATCTTGTTTTCGGATCGGGGGTTGCCCGCAAGTTATCGCCATATGCATGGGTTTGGTTCGCACACTTATTCCTTCATTAATGATAAGAATGAACGGCACTGGGTGAAGTTTCATTTTAAAACGAAACAGGGGATAAAAAATCTTACTAATGAAGAAGCGGCGGAACTGGTGGGGCGAACTCGCGAGAGTCATCAGGAGGATCTTTACAATGCCATTGAAAATAAAGATTACCCACAGTGGGGATTTTTCATACAAATCATGACCGAGGAACAAGCGAAGAAAACTTCTTTCAATCCCTTTGATCTCACGAAGGTGTGGCCTCATAAGGACTATCCCATGATGGAGGTGGGGGTTCTGGAACTCAACCGCAATCCGAAAAACTATTTTGCGGAAATTGAACAGGCCGCCTTTAATCCGAACAACATGGTTCCGGGGATTTCCTGGTCGCCTGATAAGATGCTTCAGTCGCGGACCTTCGCTTATGCCGATGCTCATCGTTATCGCATTGGGACGCACTATGAACTTTTGCCCGTGAATAGACCGCGTGTCGAAGTGAATACTTATCACTTGGATGGAGCCATGCGCTTGGATGTTCCTGAATACAATAGTGCGTTTTATGAGCCTAACTCTTTCGGGGGGCCGATTCAGCAGGAGAAGTACAAAGAGCCTCCGTTAAGTTTCGAGAGTTCGGTGATGGATCGTTTTGATCATCGCAAGGGGAATGATGATTATTCTCAAACGCGGGCTTTGTTTCGTCTTATGAGCAGTGATCAAAAGCGGCAGCTCATGGATAACATTGCCGAATCCATGCGCCAGGGGGTCCCCGAAGAGATCGTACGACGTCAGGTGGATGTTTTCATGAAGGTCGATCCTGAATACGGAGCTGGAGTGGCGCAACGAATGAATATTCAAGTGTACACGGAGTCCTTGCAAGGGGGCGCTTCCGCGCATCATTAGGGGGAACTGAATGACGACATGGGAAGAATATAAAAAGACAATGATCGGAGAGCCTCTGATTTTTGAAGAGGCTCGTTGCGGGAATAGGGAAGCTCTTCGTGAATACTTGGCGCAAGGGCAAGATATTGAGGCTCGCAATCATCGTGGATATTCCGTGTTGATGTTGGCGGCGTACAATGATCATTTTGAGACAGTCAAATTTTTGCTGGAACAGGGGGCTTCCGCGAATTCGGCGGATCATGGAGGCAATACCGTCTTGATGGGTGCCTCCTTTAAAGGACTCGTTGAGATTGTCAGGTTATTGATCGCCCATGGCGCTGATGTGACTTTGCAAAATGCTCATGGAATGACAGCGGCTGACTTTGCCCGAGTTTTTGGTCGCCATGACGTCTTGGCGATTCTTTGTGAAGATCCACCCACGTGGAGGGATCCTTTGAAAGTTGCCGCCAAAGTGCTGAAGACAAAACTCAAGAATGTTGTTTCAGAGTGAAACAACCGTCTAAGCCAGTGACACAAAGTGCGGTGCCAAACGGCGGCACTGTCAAAACATCCGACAAGTTTGAGTGATTCCATGCTTCCTCCATGAAGAGCTAAGATGCGAGAACGATTGATATTTCGTTGGCATGGCAT
>JANJTG010000008.1 GCA_024711265.1 Bdellovibrio sp.
GGCCGACAGTATGAGAGGTTTGGTGGATGAGTTTGTGGTGTTGGATGAACCCGAATTTTTTTTCGCCGTCAGCGAGTTTTTTATGGAGTTTGATCAGGTCACTGACGACGAGGTTGTGGAAATTCTAAAAGAAGCTAAGAAGAGCCAACGTCCTCCGGAGGCACATCCGAGTCTCTAATCAAGGATGGGGGCTGGGTTGAGCTTGTTGATCCGCGAGGTGTTCGGTGAACCAACGAGAGGCAAGAACCGCGACCTGCTCCAGTGTCCCTGGCTCTTCAAAAAGATGTGTGGCTCCGGGCACGATCTCAATCTTCTTCTGACAATGAAGGCGTGCATAGGCTTGACGATTTAAGTCGATCACAACATCATCGTCGCCGCCAACAATGAGTAACGTCGGGGCTTGCACACGATCCAGGGCGCGATCAGCCAAGTCAGGACGGCCTCCTCGAGAAACCACGGCGAAAATATTTTGAGGCTCCAGGGCGGCGGCCACCAGTGCAGCCCCAGCTCCAGTGCTTGCGCCGAAGTAGCCGACTTTCATTGAACGGCTGGTGGCCTGTTCGCCGATCCAGTTTTTGGCGTAAATCAGACGTTGTGCTAACAGGTTGATATTAAATACTTGGGCTCGATCATTTTCTTCCTCGGGAGTGAGAAGATCCATGAGCAAGGTCCCCAGTCCGACTTTGCGTAGTTCGCGAGCTACAAAATTATTTCGTTTGCTCCAACGACTGCTCCCGCTGCCATGAGCGAAGATGATGACCCCTTGGGCCCCCTTGGGAAGGGAGATGATTCCGTGGAGCTGAAGACCTTTGTAGTTAATCATGACTTCTTGTTCATCTTTGTTTAATAGACCCTGTCCTGTTTTCATTGGAAATTCCTTGGTAAGATTTTGGTGAATCCAGAAAGTTTAGCCTAATGAAGAGACCTGAAATTCTCACCTTGTTTTTATGCGGTGATGTGATGACTGGCAGAGGTATTGATCAGATCTTGCCTCATCCGGGGAATCCCGTGCTTTATGAATCGTCTTTGCAAAGTGCGCAGGGTTATCTTGAGCTGGCGGAAAAAAAGAACGGACAAATTCTAAGACCTGTCGATTTTTCCTATGTCTGGGGGGATGCCTTGGATGAACTGGAACGTGTCAAACCGCATGTGCGAATTGTGAATCTTGAGACCAGCGTTACTGTCAGCGAAGATTGGGAAGATAAAGGGATTAACTACCGCATGCATCCCGCCAACGCGCCGGTCTTAACCACTGCGGGCATTGATGTCTGTGTTTTGGCGAACAATCATGTGCTGGATTGGGGAGAGCGGGGACTTCTCCAGACGTTGAATTCACTTCAAAATGCGGGAGTGAAGACGGCGGGGGCCGGATTGGATGAAAAGGACGCGGGGAGTCCTGCTGTGGTGGACCTCCCCATTCAGGGACGGCTTTTGATTTTTTCCATGGCAACCACTTCCAGTGGGGTTCCTCGTCATTGGGAGGCGGGCGTCAAGCCAGGGATAAATTTGCTTCAGAGTTTTTCTAAAGAAGCTGTTTTTAAAATCAAACAACAGATACAAAGCTTCAGGAAGCCCGACGATCTTGTCATGGCGTCCATTCACTGGGGTGGAAACTGGGGTTATCAGATACCCCAAGAACATATTTCTTTTGCCAGACGTCTGATTGATGAAGCGGGGATGGATCTTGTTCATGGTCACTCGTCTCATCATATTCTAGGGATAGAGGTTTATCGCGAAAAGCTGATCATTTATGGATGCGGCGATTTTATAAATGATTATGAAGGGATTTGGGGGTACGAGAAGTTTCGCGGTGATTTATCTGTGATGTTTTTTCCTTGTCTTGAAGTTGAAACGGGAAAATTAAAGGGGCTTCGTTTGGTCGTCATGCAAATGAAGAAATTCCGCTTGGTTCGAGCTTCCTTAAAAGATGTAAAATGGCTCAAAGAAGTTTTAAATCGTGAAGGACAGGGTCGAGGAACCTCCGTTGAAATTAATGAAGATCATTCCTTAGAATTGAAGTGGAAGTTGGAATCCGTCTAATATTCAGATGAATCAATCATCATCATGCGTTCTTCATTTCGCTGAAGCTGGAAAAGATAATTTTCCTCTCCGTCAGGATCTTGACTGTATTTTTTGAATTCTCGTAAAGACTCTTGATTGGAGCGATTGAAGTCCTGGTCTTTAAAGTCAGGTTTCAAACGTCCATCCACATCAAATTGGTTGGCCGTGGTGATTTCGGTGCGAACTTTGATTTTGGGATCATGACGGGTCATATGAGAACGCCATTCACTGAGGGGAACGATCTTATTTTCAATGGAGGGATCAATCACATAGGGAACTAATTGGCCATTTTCTTTAACCAGAACGACGGGCGCCACGTGATACTTCCAACGGATGATGTGCCCCTTTTTTTGAGGATGAGGCACTTGCAATCGGGGGGATTCATCTTCATCCACCGAGACAAAGGCTTTTAGCGGGGTGATTCCTTTTAAAAGCAAGAGGCGTGACATTTCGTGAGCTCGTTGTTCGCACCCAGCTAGAGAGAACTCAAAAGGGATGTCGGACTTATTTTTTAGGTCGTAAAAGAGGTTTTGAGCATCTTTCTTCGAGAGAGCGGTGACCGCCTTTTTTTCAAAAAGAACCAAATCAGCTGAAGATGGTGTCAAAGAATTGTCGGAGTTGCAGGGGCGAGATTCTGACCGATTGAGATGGCGAAGTGTTTTATCCAATGCTTTGGAAAAGGAATTGAGGGAGTCTTCATTCGCGGAGCCGGAACAGGAGTAACACAAAACCAAGCAAAAAAAGATCTTTCTCATGAAGATCTTTTCGGCACAAAGGGTCTTATTTTTCAGTCCTTTTGAAGTTTTTCGTAAAGTTCTCAAATCCCAATTTGAGATATGCAAAAAGAACTAGGAACGATCTCGTATCTTTTGAAGCTGAGCTACTTTTTCTAAAAGGTTATCACGAAGCTCCTTCTTTTGCTCTGGGGTCAACGTCTGCAGAACTTGGATCAACAAGTTCTGCAAATGTTCTTGGTACCGTTTAAAGGCGTCCTGGTATTCTGGCAGGTCGTATTTTTCGGGGTGATTTGAAAGATCACGAACAAAGTCGCGGATTTTTTCTTGGGAAGTGGATTCTTTTTGAAACTGCTGGAAGATCCATTCTTTATTTTTCATTTTCAGTTCACTGGGAAAAGGGGATTCCACAATATGTCGTTCGATAAGATTTTTCTGTTCCCTTGTCAGAGATCCCAAAAACATCTCAAAATATTTATAGTATTTTTCTTGGTGTTGCTTGTGTTGTTTTTGCGGATTGTGAACCAGTTTTAGGTCTTCATACATTTTTTCGTGAAAGGCCTTAGAAAAATAGGCCAACTGTTTTGAATCGGTCGTCGATATAAAGTCGACGGCGGTGTCTGCGAAATAGGCGGTGAAACGCTGCACTTGACTCATCACCATTCCAAATAAAGGGGCGATGTGATCCTTGCGAATGTTTTCTGTGGCGACGTCATTTTCTAACTGTCGGGCCCCTTCGATCCATTGGGGAAGAACTTGCGCTTTGATCTTGGCGAAGTCTTGTTGCAGGGACTTCTTCAGGGCTTTACTTTGACCGGAGGAGATATCGAAATAATCATCAACCTTGGAGGCAATGAAGGTGTCGGCCCAGTGAAAGGCAATATCCAAACGACTGCAACTTGTTAGAAAGGGGATCGCAAGGCAAAAAAGAACGAAGTATCGTCTCATTTAAGATTTTGGTGTGCGAGTTCATCAACGGCTGCAGATCTTAGAGGAGGGACTCGGTTTTTATGACTCCTTGATTGAGGCTACCAAAAGAACCTGACGGAGTCGGAAGAGTTTCTCTGCCCCTCGATGAAAGGAGAGGCGGAGATGAGGGAAATTCAATTTTCTAGCGGCACTTTTCTTTATTCCATGTTTTCAGCTCGGGCGCGGAAGATTCGGAGGCGTCGAAAAGCTCGGCCTTATCTAACATCCAAACAAAGTCGTTTTTAAAGGTGCTGTATTCGTTGATATAGCGAAGTCCGTCGCAAATGCCTTCAAGCCCTTTATCCGTCGTATACCAGTCTTCATGAGTGCCTGTGATCTTGACCTGTTGTTGTCGCTGATCCTGACAAGTGTAAACACACGTCCATTTTCTCTTGGTTCCATACCAGGTTTTTGTGAAGTAGACATATTGTTTGGAGTAGGGATCCGCAATACAACGACAGGCCCATGCGGATTCCGTGGATGCAATCTGAAGGACGGTCGAAAGGCCGATGGCTAGGAGTAAAAATCGAAACATAGGATTCACCTCATTGCAATGGATAGGCAAAGAGTTGCAAAGGGGGCGCCAGAAAGAGCTGAATCTAAGGGGACTTTTAACAGAGGGAAGATGTCTAAGAGTTAGACAAATGGGTAATCGTCACAAAAAAAAGCCTCGACGTGGGGGTGGAAGCCACCTCCCTTTCACGGAGGTGGCTTGAGCCAACTAGGGCTTGCTTTCAGGGGGGAGTTTGGAACACATTCTTTTTAGCTTTTCCATCATCTTTTGTTTCATCATTTTCATAACACATTTAAGAGCTGGTTCACGTTGTTCTGGCTTTAAAATGTCATAAAAAACTTTGAGTTCAAAATCAGCCTTGGCCATACCTGCGGCGGTCATGGCGTCTTTTACTCCAACGGCGGCCGTCATGCCGTCATCCTTTGTGGAGGTCATACTTTTGAGAGTATGTGAATAATCCATCCAAGCATTTTTGACGGCAGCATCCGTGGTATTTTTTTGCTTTTTATATTCCCACTTGGCCTGCTTCAAAGCTGCCTTTTGAGCGTCGTCAAGTTGCAAGCCATCGCAAGTAACGGGGGGCTTGCCTCCGCCCAGGGCAATTTCGTCAACGAAAGTTTCAGCCAGTGCGGTGTTTTCGTCGTTCATAACTTCTGTGCTGGCCTGTGATAACGCCGGTGCCATCAGACAAAGACCCGCGCAAAAAATAACGAAACGATTCATCATAAATCCTCCTCTTGGTTGTGTTGTGGGTGTATTGAAAACCCGAAAGGCAACCCAAGAGAAGATTTAAGATGAACTTCTGATAATTCTCAAAGATAGGGAAGGATTCTTGTTATTCGTGTGACATCTTCACCGCGGCATTCTGTGTCTTTGCAGCGATTAGAAACGGTGCAAGATCCCTGGTACACAAAATCATTGTCCCCACGAACCAGAATTCCTTCGATCACGCCCGTTTTTGAATTGAAAACGGCCGATCCCGAATTTCCACCATAGGTGTCGAGGTTGGCAACAAAGTGTTGGGTGGGTTGAATACTTCGAACTTTGGCGCCACCGGCGACTTTTGTAGGAAGACCCACAGGATGACCGATGACGACTAAAGAGTCTCCGACCTTAACACTGCCTCTTTTACGAGTGACCAGAGGGATATGATTAGAGACCGCGCGGTCCAGACGAATTAGGGCAAAGTCAGAGCCACTGGCTAAAACCTCAGTATGAATGATTTGTTTGCAGGAATATATTTCCGAATTTGCCACCTCACGAGGCTGAACGCCCTTTGTTTTGACGGCGTAACCAAAGACAAACTTTGTTTCGCCGCAATCACGCAACGAGCGAACGCAGTGTCCTGCTGTGGCAATCACGTCGGGGGCTACAAGAGATCCTGAGCAGAAGGCTGCATTTTCCTGCTCCCCGAATTTCTCTGATGAACATAAGTTATAACTTTGTCTGAATGTTTGTGCCACGATCCGCGAAGTTGCAGCGCCAGTTTGAATAGAGCTGGTTTTGATCAAGGCCACCGTGGAATCGGCAAGTCTTCTTTGCAGGGACGATGTGACTTCATAGAGATCCAAACGGTTGTCCGTGCCATAAATGACCTTTTCTTCAAGAGGCGCAAACTCTTCGGGAACAGGTTGGTCTGAACCGTCATTATGAGATTGGCAGGCACTCAAGAGGCTGAGGCCAGTTAAAAGAACGAGGAGCTTTTTTAACATCATGTTTTTCCTTTGATTTTGCGAGGAGACTTCGTGTCCCTCAAGGCTTGACACGAAAGTTCTCACAGTCGGTTAATCAAAGGTTGCTTTTTAATAGCCCTACTTATTTAAAAAAGTTTAAACAAAAGGTCACAAAGGCCGCATTGATAAAATCAATAAAACACGATCCCACCAAGGGAACGACCAAGAAGGCTTTGGGGGCAGGGCCGTACTTTTGAGACAGAGAGGACATATTGGCCATGGCATTGGCAGAGGTCCCCATCATGAAACCCACATAACCCGCGCTGATGATGGCACCCTCATAGTCCTTCCCGGCGACCCAAAATGCGGGGCCGAGGGCTGTGGCTATGACTAACAAAGCTTGAAGGCCTAAAAAAATAAGAATGGGAAGAGCGGCATTCTTCAATTCATCCAAACGCAAAGACATGATGGCGGTCGCGATAAACAAGGTCAGGGCAACAGAGCCGATTTCTTCAATCCATTCTGCGTTGATTTTAAATGTGGGTCGCACATCTTCAATATTTCTAAAAAGAGCCGCGATGACCATAGAGCCAATATAAATAGGCAAGGTAATCCCTTGGGCATTGATCCACGAACTGAGCGTTGTCCCTAAACCCATGATCAAGGCCATCGCTAAAAAGTGATAAAGGAGATCCGTTCCGATCTTGGACTTCAAAATGTAAGACTCATGATGTTCAAAGGGCAGAGCCCGCGAATGGTCTTTGAGCTTCTTACGATGAATAAGATGAGTGGCGAGCGGGGTTCCAATCAGGCCTCCTAATAAGATCCCGCCCATGGCCGTTGTGAGGCCGATCGCGGAAGCCCCTTGAACTCCGGCGGCTTCAAAAGCGGGTCCGAAAGCCAGAGCAGTCCCCGGGCCTCCTGTTAAGGAGACAGCGCCGGTAAGAATGCCCATCAAAGGATCCAAGCCCATTAGCTTAGCAGCCCCAATGCCCGCAAGAATTTGTAAGAGAAGTCCACCCACCGTCAAAATTAAAAAGAAGACCACGGTGCGGCCCCCTTCCTTGAGTAACCGCAAAGAAGCGGAATATCCAATGG
>JANJTG010000365.1 GCA_024711265.1 Bdellovibrio sp.
AAGCTCAAGCCGATGCAGGACGCATTGGCCCAGTACCCCACTCAGTTCGACGACCCGACCTGGGACGTCACACCCGAGGACTGAGCGGGCAGGGGCGGGCCGCAGTGGGCGCTGCGGCCCGCCCTGATTCTTGAAGGCTCAAGCCACCGTGGCATCGACGGGCCCGCGCACCACAGCGGCCCACAGCGCATCCACCCGCTTCTCCACCGCTGCATCCAGCTGGATCGGCTTGCTCCACGTGCGCGTGGTCTCGCCCGGCCACTTGTTGGTGGCGTCCAGCCCCAGCTTCGACCCCAGGTTGGGCACCGGGCTGGAGAAGTCCAGGTAATCGATCGGCGTCTTGTCGATGATCACGCTGTCGCGCGCCGGGTCCACGCGCGTGGACACCGCCCAGATCACCTGCGACCAGTCGCGCACGTCGATGTCCTCGTCGGTGACGATCACGAACTTGGTGTAGGTGAACTGCCGCAGGTACGACCACACGCCCATCATGATCCGGCGTGCATGGCCGGGGTACTGCTTGCGGATGCTGACCACCGCGATGCGGTACGAGCACGCTTCCGGTGGCAGGTAGAAGTCCACGATCTCCGGGAATACCTTGCGCAGGATCGGCACGAACACGTCGTTCAGCGCCATCGCCATCACCGACGGCTCATCAAACGGTGCGCGGCCCATGTAGCTGCCCTGGTAGATCGCGTCGCGGTGCAGGTGCATCCGGGTGATGGTCATCACCGGGAAGTGGTCCTGCGCGTTGTAGTAGCCGGTGTGGTCACCGAAGGGCCCCTCCAGCGCGGTGTCGTCCGGGGCGATGAAGCCTTCCAGCAGGATCTCGCAGCCGGCCGGCGCATCCAGCCCGGTGGCCGCGCTGTGCCACACGCGCGTGCGCTCGCCGCGCAGCAGGCCGGCGAATTCGTACTCCGACAGCGTGTCCGGCACCGGCGCCACCGCGGCCAGCGTGGTCGCGGGGTCGGCCCCGATGGCCACCAGCAGCGGAAAGGGTTTGCCCGGGTGCGCGGTCTTCCAGTCGGCGAAGTCCAGCGCGCCGCCACGGTGCGGCAGCCAGCGCATGATCAGCCGGTTCGGCCCGATCACCTGCTGCCGGTAGATCGCCACGTTCTGCCGTTTCTGCCGCGTGCCGCGCGTGATCACCAGCCCCAACGTGATCAGCCGCGCCGCATCCTCCGGCCAGCAGCGCTGGATGGGCAGGCGCGACAGGTCGATGTCGTCGCCTTCCAGCGTCTCGTACTGGAACGCCGCCTCGCGCACGCGCTGCGGCGCCACGTGCGCCAGTTGCGCCAGCTCCGGCCAGGTGCACAGCGCCTCGCGCAGGCTCGAGGGCCAGCGCGGCTCCTTGATCGAGGCCAACAACTCGCCCAACTCGCGCAGGCTGGCCAGCGGTCGCCCGGCCAAGGCCGCCTCGATGCGGTCGCGGT
>JANJTG010000374.1 GCA_024711265.1 Bdellovibrio sp.
AATTAGAATCGAAAACCGACTTTTCCACTATAAGTTGAATCCACATAACGATCAATTTCCAGGGCAATGAACATCTTGGCGATATCCACGTTAATGCCAAAAATGGTGTGTGTCTCAACCACGTCTTGTTCAACAGTTTCTTGGGTGTCAGTAATTCCGTCCGGTCCCCCGATAAACTGACCAATCGCCCGCACACGCCCGCCACCAAAGTAAATCGCGACGTTATCCATGGCCACTGTCGCAACAAGATCCAAGCCCAACGTGGAAACATTGATTAGATTAGAAAAATTAGCTCCACCTCCGTGAAGAAGCGCCGTCAAGGTCAGGGGGAAAAATCCCGCTTCATAGAATCCCCAACGAATTTGTCCGCCATAACTTTGAACTTCTTCACCCTGCATAAACGGCGTGAAGTAAACATGTGTATCAATATTATAAAAAAGACCTTTTCCAAAAGTCAGGGTGTAAATATTGAACTCACCTTTTTTAGTGGTCTTACTTCCTAGACTGGCAAGATCTTCAACAGGAATAAACTCAGAGGTCAATCCTATTTCAACACCAGTATATCCCCCCAAGGGATAGGGATTGTCTAAAACTTTTGATGCCGAACCAAACCCCAGAACCTGAAGGGCCCGGATACGATCTTGTTCATTCAGGTTCTTCGGTAAACGAGTTTCTGCCCATGTCGAGGACATCATCAGACTGAAAAAAATAAAAGAAATGCACCGAACGAAAATCATATAATCCTTAGAATCAGGCACTTGATTCCAAGGATTATTGTGTTCGACAAGATGTCCGGCTGTCTAGCTTTAAAGAGAAGCCACGGTGCTCTGAATCTGACTCAAAGCTGTATTGGCCAGGGACACAATCGATGAATCATGACTTTGCGCAAGCTGTTGGAAGATAGGGATAAACTTAGAGTATCCAGAAACCGAGTTAATGGTGATATCACCACGAGAGTTCCGAGGATCTCCAGAGGAAACCACGCCACCTTTAGCATTTTGATAGCCCGCTAAAACAACTTGAGCGGCCGTACCTACGACTTCCACATCAGGACTTTGTAAAGCCGACATCAAGATGGAAAGACGAGCACTGACGGCGTAGTTCAAGAGATAAGCATGAGCCTGCTGTTGAAGTTCTGGAGTCAACTGATCGTAATACTGTGACGTGACGGAGAAGCTCTTCAATGAATAGTTTGATTTTACGGCGGTCAAAGCCAACGCCTGAGTCTCAGCCTTATTGCTACGGAAGAGATCCGTCACAATCATATAGAAAGTCTGATCATCCACTTCTTTTTTTGAGTACGCTTCAAGAAGTTTTGCCATATTTTCTTTGGTCGGCTGAGCCATCATAAGGGCTCTCCATTGGTCACCACTCAAAGTATTCTTAGGTTGTTGTTCTACTACGTTTTGACTCTTTCCCGAAGTCTCAACACGTTGAGGAGTCGAGCCTGAATCCGCCATAAAACCATCGTCGCCAAGACCTTTCGCGCTATCGGCGGCAACAACTTGCACGTCAACTTTTCCTTTACGAGGATCTTCTGATTTTTTAGCTGCCTCTTTCTTCTTTTGAGCGACCGCAGGCTTCGCAGGGACTTGAGCAGGTTTCGTGGCCTGAACAGGCTTTTTGCTCTCTTCCTTCTTTTTTGAAAATGGATTGATGTAATTGCGAGAGACTTCACGTCCACCTAAATCAAAAAGTGATGCTAAAAACGAAGCCTTGGGACGTGGCATTTCGTAAACCACCTCTTGATCCCCAAGAACCGCCTGAACAGGTGCTCTAAGCAAATAACCCATACCGCCCACCATAACGATGGCAAATCCAAGAATCGCAGTTTCGAGTTTTTTATCTGTGAAGCTCATTGTGGCCTCCTGTTCTTAA
>JANJTG010000062.1 GCA_024711265.1 Bdellovibrio sp.
CCTCACAAGTTGAAAACATCTATGCCATCCCAGAAGCCAGTGAAGAGGGGTTCCTCAATATTCCCGAAGTTGAGGATGTTGACGCCAATCCTTTAGAAGTCGCCGGTGAAGAATTCGCGGCCGTTCCTTTGACCAATCCCAAGATTGCCGAAGAGCACGATGAAGGCGGCTGGGCTCATCAAGATCTTACAAAATTTAAGATTCAACTTCCCGAAACAGACGCCAATGACTTTGCCTCTAAATTTGTCATCCCGCAGGATGATGAACTCTCACAGGCTCACATTGAAGTGGCGGGAGAATTTGAAGAAATCAGCTTTGCAAAACCTGAAGTCAGCAAAGATTCTTTTATTTCTAAGGTCGAAAAATCAGTTAAAGAACAAATGATGGAGACTTTGCAAAAGGGGCCTACGAAAGCCGCCCCTTCTAATGCTCAGCCCAATACACAATCCAAGGTGGACTTAAACAGCAATATGATGGAAAAGATTATTCGTGAGGAAGCTCGCGAAGTGATTGAGTCCATTTGCTGGAAAGTCCTTCCCGAAATCGCGGAACGTGTGATCCGCGAAGAACTCAATAAAATCCTCAAAGAAACAGAGAAATCCATTTAAGCACGCTCCGCTTTACCTCAAAAAAGCCTGACGTGCTTTTGAGAGAGGTTAACGGAAATGATATTGCTGGATCTCATTCGTGCTGCCATCAAAGAAGACATGCCTCACGGGGACGTCACCACAGAATCTTTAGCACTAAAACCACGTCTAGGCCGCGCTCGCCTTAAAGCCAAGGAAGACATTGTCCTTTCTGGAGCCATGGCCTTTGAACAATCCATGCAAGCATTGGAACCCAGTTGTCGCATCAAATGGCACTTTGAAGAGGGCGACGAGATTTTGAAGAATCAACTGATCTGCACCATTGAAGGCGATCTGGTGCAAATCCTCAAAGCCGAACGTGTGGCTCTGAACTTCCTCGGTCACCTCTCTGGCATCGCCACTCACACTCGCCGCTTTGTGAAAAAAGTGGACGGCACTAAAACCAAGATCCTCGACACTCGCAAAACCACGCCGGCCTTTCGCGAGCTGGAAAAGCGGGCCGTCGTTCATGGGGGCGGCGCAAATCATCGCATGAATTTAAGCACCGCCATTTTGATCAAAGACAACCACATTGCCGTCATGGGTGGCATCACTAAAGCCGTGAACCGCGTGCGCGAACACAGCCATCTGCCCATCGAAGTGGAAGCGCGCACCCTTGAGGAAGTCAAAGAGGCTGTCGAAATGAAAGCCCAGCGCATCCTTCTTGATAACATGGACAACGAGATGCTGAAGAAAGCCGTGGCAATCGTGCCTGCAGATATTGAAACAGAAGCCAGTGGCAATATGAATTTAGAGCGCGTTCGCTCAGTCGCCGAAATCGGCGTGAATTATATCTCTGTCGGGGCTCTCACCCACTCTGCACCCTGCGCGGACGTGAGCCTCATTTTCCAATGGGAGGATTAAAATGGATACACCATTAGCAGATATCCGCATCGGACAGGTAACATCTCAGTGGGCAGAAAATAATCATCTTTATGTCTGTTACAAGTCCCAGCAAGACAGTACCAATAATCTTGCCAAAGAAGAGGCCTTTGAAGAAAGCCTCTTGGAAGAGTCCCTGTGCCTCTATCTTACCGACCATCAAACGGCCGGTCGAGGGCGCGGTGTCCACTCTTGGACCGATGCTCAACCCGGCAGTTCTTTGCTAAGTTCTTGGTCCTTTCTGTTGGGAATCAAACCGCAACCGACAACGGCTTGCCTCGTTGGACTTGCGGTCTATCGTGCTTGCTCAACCACCTGGCCCTTCTTGCCCTGGAACCTCAAAGCGCCCAATGACATATACATTGGCGACAAAAAAGCGGCGGGCATTCTAACGGAAAGTCTTATCCAAGGTGATGAGGTTCGTTTGATTATCGGTCTGGGTTTTAACGTCACCGCTTCTCCGGAAGATATGGAGACCGCGACAAGTCTTTTAGAGTCCTTGCCTGTGGGGGCCCCTCTTTTAGGACAAGATTATATGGCCTTCTTGGATCGTCTTCTTTTTGAACTGACCGACGCGGTTTCTCACTGCGATGAACCGCTAAGTACGACAGATCAACTGTCCTTATTAACGGCCCTGAACCAGCATCCTCTTTTAGCGGAAAAATACACGGGTGTTCAGGCCGATGGCAGCTTGATGATCGGTGATAGAAAAATCAGTTGGACTTCTTTATAGGGGAACACCATGGCTTTAACTTTTACTCCCTTTCCTGATCTGGGAAACGATTGTCCAGACTTTTCCCTGCCCGCAGTGGACGGAAAAACCTATGCGCTCAAAGACTTCCCGAAAGGGACTCCACTTGTTGTGATGTTTATCTGCAATCACTGCCCCTACGTAAAGGCGATTGAGGATCGTCTGATTCAACTGGGATTGGATCTTAAAAAACAAAATGTCCCAGTGATTGCTATTTGCTCTAACGACGAGAAAAGTCACCCCGAGGATTCTTTTGAGAATCTAAAAAACCGCGCCGAAGAGAAGGCTTACCCTTTCCCTTATCTGCATGATAAATCTCAGGCCATCGCCCATAAGTTTGGCGCGGTTTGTACGCCGGACTATTTTGTGTACGACAAAAATCACAAACTCGCTTATCGCGGTCGTTTGGATGATTCTTGGAAAGACGCTGATAAAGTCACAAAGCGCGAGCTTTATGAAGCCGTCCAAATGCTCTTAAAAAATGAAAAAGTTTCTGAAGAACAAACAGCCTCCATGGGCTGCTCAATCAAATGGATATAAAATGAAGTACATTATTGTTTTTGTTACGGTCGCAGTTATTTCTTTCGGTCTTTTTTTGGCAAACTATCTCGGCGCCTTCAAAGGTGTGGATATCAGCGAAGCCACGCAAGGTCCCTTCAAGACCGTGTATCTAGAGCATGTCGGGCCTTATCATAAGGTGAATAAAATCATCGAGCGGGTTGAAAAGTATATGGCCTCTCAAGGGGCTCCTTGTGGACGAACTTTTGGTGAATACATGGACGATCCTCAGACCGTGGAAGAAGCCCGTCTGCGTTCCAAAGTGGGTTGCCTTGTCGAGACTGTTCCCGCAAATCTTCCTGAAGACTTCAAGTCAGGAGAAATTCCGCAAAGAAAATATGTGGTCGCCGTTTTCACGGGTTCTCCGGGAATTGGGCCTTTGAAAGTTTATCCGCGCGTGAATGATTATATGATTAAGCAGAATTTAAAGCAGACTGGTGCGATCATCGAAATCTATGAAATTCACTCAATCACTGAAAAGAATGCGATGACAACGACTTATTTGTTTCCTGTGCAGTAGGAGGCAAGTCTGGATATCCTGACGAGCATCCAGCCCGTCAGGATAAGAAACTGGGGGATCGGCAACTAAGAAGCCCCCCAAGAACCTAATTAATTTCGTATTCGGCTGTCACTTCTACACGAACTTTGATCTGTCCTGCCGCCACTTCCGTGGATGCGGACTCAGCCATCGCTTTTAACCCATAGTTTCGGAAGATCGGCTGAGGGCCACCGCCTGACATTGTGTGGCTGATTTTAGAGACTCCTTTGACTTTGACTCCTGCTGCTTTGGCGATTTCTTCCGCTTTGGCTTTGGCAGAGCGAACTGCGTCCCCGAGTGTCGCAGTTTCAACTTGAGATCTTTTGTCGGAATCCCATGCCAATGAATTCACATTCACTCCAGAATCCATAGTTTTCTTCTCTGAAACCAGGGCATCTAAAAAGTTTCCAGCTTCGTCCACCTTGCGTAACGTGACTAACAAAGTCTGACTCACGCGAAATCCAATCATTTTATTCTGACGGGACTTTTGATCGTATTCATATTCAGGGGTCAATGAGTAGTTATCAGTCTGAACGTCTTCCTTTTTGATCTTAAACTCATCCAAGGTCTTTTTCATTTGCTTGAACTGTTGAGCTGCCAGTTGTTGAGCCTGTTTTGCCGTGCCTGCCTTACTCCACACTTCCACGGTCAAATTCACAAGATTAGGATCCAAACTTTTTTCAGCCGTTCCGCTGACAACAATCAGACGTTCTTCCGCCGCATGAGCAGCACCAGCTCCTAGTACCAAAGCAAGAAGACTTGCTCCTAACATCATTTTCATACATGCCCCTTTCCCTGGGTCTTTGAGTCTCTTCCATTGAAAATATAAAACAGAGATCGGTTCATAGCAACAGAGCCTCCACAACGCACCGACTCTACTATTGCGCTTCTCGAGTTGTTGTTTTGATAATGTATGCTTTAACAAGGAGACACCATGAAAAAGCTAATCTTGATCTGCACTTCTGTCGCTATTTTGGGCACAGGCTGCGCAACAACAAAAGAAAATCCAAACACAGTCAAAGGGGCTGGCATCGGCGCTGCAATCGGAGCTGTGGCGGGAGCCGTGATCGGTCATCAAACTGGTAAACGCAACGAAGGAGCCTTGATCGGTGCCGCTATCGGAGCGGGTATCGGTGGTGTTGCTGGCCAACGTATGGACAAACAACAAAAAGAGCTGGAAAAAATCGCTGAAACAAAAAGAACTGAGCAAGGTCTTATCACAAAACTTAAAAGTGATATCCTTTTCGATACTGGCAAAGCAGACTTGAAGCCTCAAGCGAAAGAGAACATCAATCAGTTGGCGACAATCATGAAGAAGTATCCAGAAAACGTTTTGACAATTCGTGGGTACACTGACGACACCGGAGCTGCCGTTGTCAACAATCCACTTTCTCAACAACGTGCTGAAGCGGTTCGTTCTCAATTGATCGCTTCCGGTGTTCCTGCCAACACAGCAAGTGCTATCGGCATGGGCGCTTCAAACCCAGTTGATCCCGCTAAAACAAAAGAAGCGCGCGCGAAAAACCGCCGTGTGGAAATCGAAATCACTGTGGATGAATCAAAAGTTCCTAAATCTTAATCTAAGATAAGTGATGACGGGCGAGGGGTTGAAAAGAAACCTTTTAAGGTTTCAATAAACCCCGAGCCATCTCTAGAAAACGCGCCTCAGTGACTTCCGGCGGCCAAGGGATCACAGGGAAATCAAAAGGCTCATCTTCGCCGATCCCCCAGGACTTCAAGTCCTTCGTAATTAAATCACGCACTTCCGTTGCCAAAAGGCGACGATCAATTTGTTTCACAACCTTAGGCAATGGAAATTCCAAATTAAATTTTTTGGAAATCGCCCAATGAATCCGTGACTCGATGATTTCAAAATCTGGCAACAGCGCCTTCACCGGAGACACCAAATCCCCAATATAAGCTTCCGTGGCATCATGAAACAACATATGCAAAGCAATCTCTTTGGTCGGAGACACCTCAGCACCCAAACAAGAGTGCTGGCCCACGCTATAGAAAAACCGGGTGTGCCCGTTAAAGCGAGCTTGCCGAGCCAAAGCACAGGCAATGTCCTCGATCTTCACCGCATCCGGGTCGGGGTTTAAAATGCTAAAACGATTTCCAGAAAGAGTGATCACCCAAGATTTTTCAATAATCTCAGGTTTATTCAGCTTTTCAGTCAGAGCAGGGATTTGTAAATTCATGATTGACCTGATTACCCGAGCCCCCCCAAAGTTGCATGATCTTTTTGAGGTGATTCGAGGCGTTAGAATAAAATCTCATCGTCTTAATATGAGAATACAGTGAAAAATATCTAAAGATCGGAAGCGATAGCTCGATAAAGAACTATGCGATTTTTTGCCTTACTTTTTATCTTACTTTCCGCCTCCGCCTCCTGGGCCAAAGGCAAGGCCTATTTGGATATGGAAGATGATCAAATCATCTCCGTTTTCAATCAACCGGGCATGAACTGGAAAAATTGCGCTAAAGACCCCGCCTGCCGCTCAGTGGCCTGGCCCGATAATACCGCAGACATCGAAATCATCTCGGACTACCCCAAAAGAATGCAGGTGGAGAGTCCCTACACCGGAGAGATGCAAGAGGAAGAGTATCTCGAGGTCAAATACCGCTACAAAAGAACGGTAGATGGAAAGGTGTACACTCAAGAGGGGCAAGGATGGATTGATGCCGCCTATGTTTCTCTTAAAAAACG